>JBFKKS010000180.1:0-5161 GCA_041630955.1 Nevskiales bacterium | reverse complement strand
TCATCTGGTAAGTCGGTTTCGGTAATAAGCTGTATTTGAATTCTGGTATGAGTTGCCAAATCTGCATGGAGTTGCGCAACCGGCACGAAGGCTTCATCGGCAGGCAGTATTGGGCGCTGTAGATCACCTGAGTACTGCTCGTGGCGTTGCTCGATCTGTCGCTGACCAGCTTCAAGTGCAGACTCGACATCGCCAACCTCGACCAGCACACAGCCCTGTGGCAGGTAGTCAAGCAGGGTTGCAGTGGTATCAAAAAACAATGGCAGAAAAGCTTCAATGCCAGGCGGAGAAAGTCCCTGGCTGACATCCTCGTAGACACGGTGCGTTGTCAGGTCACCCTGAAAACGTGCTCGGTAGCGCGCCCTGAAGCCATCGATGCCAGGCTTGTCGAGTGGGAACTCGCGCGCAGGCAATATGCGAATCTCGGGCAATCGCTCAACTGAGCGCTGGGTTTCCGGGTCAATACTGCGTAAAGAATCGATTTCATCGTCGAATAGCTCGACTCGATAGGCCGTGTTGCTGCCCATCGGGTAAAGGTCTATGAGTGCGCCACGCTGAGCGTATTCTCCATGACTACGTACCTCGCTGACGTGGTTGTAGCCTGCCGTTTCGAGTTGGGCGCGCAAGGCGTGCAGGTCCAGTTGGTCGCCCTGACGCAAAAGAAAGCTGCGAGCATCAATATATTCTGCTGGCGGTAATCTTTGCTGCAGGGTATCCGCAGCGACGACCACGATGCCGGATTTCAGGCGTGGCAGGCGGTAGAGGAGGGCAAGCCTTTCGGAGACGATATCCTGGTGTGGGGACAGCAAATCATAGGGCAGCGTCTCCCAGTCCGGGAAATGCACAACCGGACAATCCGTGCCTGTGAAGAAACGCAGTTCCTGCTCCAGTCTGTACGCAGCCTGTTCGTTGGCCGCTATGACAAGCGTTGGATTAGGCTGTCTCTGCGCGAGCTGGGTGGCGGACAAGGCAGCGAGGCTGGCTGAGTTTAGTGACCAGCGCACTAACGAACTTCCCGCCGTGGGTAACGGCAGGTCACGTAAATTTAAATCAGTCACGATAGCGTTTTGTCAGATCCTGATATGCATCGATACGGCGATCACGCAGGAATGGCCAGATGCGGCGAACCTGTTCATTGCGCGACAGGTCGATGTCGGCAAGTAATAATTCGGCCTCGGTACCGCCCTCGGCCAGGACTTCGCCCTGTGGCCCACAGACGAAACTGTGACCCCAGAAAACAGCACCTGCTCCGCCCGCAGGGTCTGGCTCATGGCCCACACGGTTACAGCTGAGTACCGTCACCCCGTTGTGGATCGCATGTGCCCTCTGGCTGATCTGCCAGGCAGCTAACTGGCGCTGTTGTTCCTGCTCCGAATCTGAAGGGTCCCAGCCGATCGCAGTTGGATACAGCAGAAGATCGGCTCCTGCCATGGACATCAGCCGCGCAGCTTCTGGGAACCACTGATCCCAACAAACCAGGACACCCAGGCGTCCTACACTCGTTTCGATTGGCGTGAAGCCAAGGTCGCCTGGCGTAAAGTAGAACTTCTCAAAATAGCCTGGGTCATCAGGAATGTGCATCTTGCGGTAACGGCCTGCCAGGCTGCCATCGCGATCAAAGACGACAGCCGTGTTGTGATACAGGCCGGCACTGCGGCGCTCAAACAGTGAACCGACGATGACAAGTTTGAGTTCGGCAGCCAGCCCTGAGAGCCACTGGGTGCTGGGGCCAGGGATGGGTTCGGCCAGGTCAAACTGAGCTGGGTCTTCGATTTGGCAGAAGTAGCGACTGTTATGCAGTTCCTGCAACAAAACCAGCCCAGCACCTTGCTGAGCAGCATCGCGGATCCCTTTTTCAAGCTGCCGACGGTTTGCCTTGAGATCTTCACTGCAGGCTTGCTGTACCAGAGCAACACGCAGGCTCGATTCATGATTATTGTCAGGAGGTGCTTTCATGGGGCGGGTTAAAGCTCAATAGGAGGAATCAGGCTGGCACAGTGCCAGCAGGCAGTTGCATGGTTGCACAATGCAAGCTGCCGTATTGCTTAACCAGGGCACGGCAGTCAATCGTTACGATTTCGCGTCCAGGAAAGCATTCAGCAAGCTTGGCAGCGGCAATAACATCCATTGGATCGTCGTAGCCGGGCATGAGTACCGCATCATTTATGACAAGAAAGTTGGCGTAACCGGCTGGCAGGCGTTCACCCTGCGCATTATATATCGCTGCTGGAAGGGGTAAAGCGCAAAGTCGGTAGGGCTGGTCGTTGTGATCCGTAAAAGACTGCAATTCATCAGCCATCGCATTCAGGCCGAGGTAGTGTTCGTCAGATGGGTCAGTACATCCCTGATACACAATAAGGTTTTCAGAACAGAAGCGAGCCAGTGTGTCGATGTGTCCATCGGTATCATCGCCAGCCAGTTGCCCATTGCGCAGCCAATGAATCTTGCTACACCCAAACCAGTCACGGAAATAGCCTTCCAACTCAACCTCGCTGATCTCGGGATTGCGCGTATCGAGCGTCAGGCAGTCCGCAGTGGTTAGTAGGCAGCCCATCCCGTTGACCTCGATGGCCCCGCCTTCAATGATGTGATTGATATGCTGAATGCGAGTCTCGGAAAAGGCACCCTGTGAATGAAGCGAGGTGGTAATCGCATTGTCCTTGTCAGCAGGGTACTTGCCTCCCCAGCCGTTAAACTGGAAGTCCAGTAGTATCGGGCCCTGTTCATCCATCACTGTCAACGGGCCATGATCGCGCACCCAAATATCATTACTTGAGCAGTAATAGATACTTACGCTTTCAATCGGCACACCAGCGTCCCGTAAACGCAGTGGTAATGTGCTGGTTGTATCGACACTTGCTGCGCTGATAACAACACGCTGGCGTGTTGCAATCTCACGGGTCAGGTTCAAGAAAACGCGTTCTACCTGATCCAGACAATCTCCCCAGTCACCCTCGGCATGGGGCCAGGTCAACATGACCGCGGCCTGGGGCCACCATTCAGGCGGCAGCTTCATGTCATGGTCTCTCGGCGGAATAGGTAGGGTATTACCGCTGCAGTTCGCTCATTTCCGCAGGTTGCAGTTCATCCTGGTGGTCAATACGCAAAGGACGATTAGGGATCACCGCATGTAGCACAAGGTTGTACTCAAAGAACACGTGGAACTTCTCGAAGTCCCAACGCGTAATGGGCGGGTCTCCTACGGCTGGCGTAATGCTTTTGGGCTCGCCAAATTTGCTACGCACAGTTTCCATGCTCATGCCACGGCTCGGGGTTTTTACAATGCTAATGGGTTTTTCAACTACAACGGTACGATTGGTTTCTTCCATGCGTAATACATCTGCATAACTCGTAACGGAGACGAGTAGTAATGCAGGTAGTAAACACCGGATTGCCGATCTGACCATGGCCTTTCTCACTGTATTATTGCGCTTTGTTGAACTATAGCATCCACACACAAGCATGGGGAATGCTGTTAGCGTGGCAATTGATAAAAAGATGATCAGGCATGCCGTATCAGGAGTGATTTCCGTAATCATGAATTATTACAACTACTTTTGGAACAACATCGCCGTCGTCCCGGCTCTGCTGATTATGCTTTTTTTATCGGGCTGCAGCAGCCTGGATATATCGGATGCAGAGAAGGCCATGCATGAAGGCAATTATGCGGAGGCCTATTGCATCTGGCGTCAATTGGCTGACCAGGGGCATCCAATTGCCATGTATAACATTGGCTGGATGTATCACAACGGCTTTGGACTTGTGGTTGATGACATCAAGGCTTCGAACTGGTGGCGCAATGCGGCCGAATCGGGCCTGGAAGAAGCTGAACAGGCTTTGGGTATGTTGTATTACTACGGCGGGAAGGGAGTGCCGCGGGATCTGGAACGGTCTGCTGAATACCTGATGCCTGGAGCCGCGCGTGGGGATGAGGAGGCTGCTCTATTGCTGGAGACCTTTATTGGCCAACTAGACCCCAGGATGCGTGAACGCTTCCAGATGCTGATAGAAAAGCAGGCAGAGGTGCAATCTGAAGACCTGTTGAATAACCTGGAAGGGCAAACCTTAGTGGTCAGTGTCAAACGAGCCAACCTGCGTGCGCAGCCCTCAACCAATGCGCCCATTGTGACAAGCCTTCTTATGGGGGCAGTCGTCGGTGAGCTGGAACGTAAACCGGACTGGGTGAAGGTGGCTTATGCGCCAGACAAAGATCCTGCATGGATTCACGCCAGTCTGGTGAAAGCTAAGGACTAGCTGACCTGAAGGGTACAGTGGTTTTATCCTGGCTTAGCATCTCCAGGCGTAGCCGTGCAGGAGCCTTCTGCAAGGCTTCTTCGCGGTTTTTGAGGTGGCGAATACGCTGAACATAGTTGCGTGTCTCCTTCGGTGCGAAGGCTTCAACCTGGGACCAGCTGCGCGCACGATTGCCACTGCGTCGGTAGGCCCCAAGCATGCCACCGAGTCCTGCGTTATAGCTGCCAAAAGCGAAAAACAATCGGTCTGATTCCGGAATCTCTGGCCATGCGCCGTAAAGCGTACGGTCATAATAGATACCTGCCGCAATATTCCACCGTGGATCGTTGATATTACTGAAGTAAGGATTGCTCCTGCGTATTTCTGCGTAGGTGGAAGGCAGAATCTGCATTAATCCTTTTGCGCCTGTGCTGCTCTTTGCAAGAGGGTTAAGCCCGGATTCCGCAATCGCCTGAGCCTTGAACCACTCCCAGTCAAAGTTCGGGCCGAAGTAGCGTTTGGTATATTTCTGGAAGTGCTCGTCGTAATCAGTGGTCCAGTAACTTGAGGCAACACTGTCCTTGTCACTGGCTGCCAGAACCAGCAATGGCACCAGGGCCAGGCCGAACAGTCCGGTCCATACCCATAGCCGCATGGACTAGTTAAGTCCCATGCCAATGACCAGGCCGAGTGATACCCCGACGCCAATAAAAATCCCCATAACCGCCAGACCCACGGCAATATTCCCCTTGCCCAGTTCTGCGGACACACTGAATTCCATGAAATGGCTAAACAGCTTAACGGCCAGATAGCTGAAAGCAAGGGCCATAAATCCACCCATGGCCGCATACACGAAATTCAAAAACAGCGGATTCATCATGCTCATTGCTTTGCCCTGGTGATGGTGGTTAACAGTACTGTCATTTGC
>JBFKKS010000179.1:0-5218 GCA_041630955.1 Nevskiales bacterium | reverse complement strand
GGTTACGCAGTTGCCCGAAATAGGCTACTTCCCTCATCTGGAGGACCCGGAAGGCGTATTAAGAGCCTGCTCTGAGTTTGTGCCTAGCTGGTGATCAGCCCTGGTCAATCCGGGCTATCGCGCTAACGAATAGATTCAAGGCGAGCCTAATCCTCGATGATTCGCAACAAGGATTCGCTTACCTTGCCTTCTGCGAGCCGCCAGGCGCGTAGTTCCAGTACTCCCTTTGTGTTCAACGAGATGATCAGTTGCCATACATCAGGGTAGCCGACCTCTTCGAGGTCTGTTACCGATGGAATCGCCGGGGCACTGGGATGGGAATGATAAATAGCGAACAAGGTTTCGCCCGCCTCACGGATTGCTTTAAGGGCAGAGGCCTGCTCGGCTTCATCCATGTGAAAGCGTTGGCCGGGGTCGATCGCCGTATTGCGTATCCTGAATGGCCGTAGCTGTTGGCCATTACAGCCAGCGATCAGTCCGCATACCTCGGCTTCAGGGCTGGATTGTGCGTGATGGAACAAATCCTGTACCAGTGCTCGGGGCAGTATTAATGCATCAGTCATGGTTCACTTGTTGGTTGAGCCGCAAATTGGGCAGTTCTCATCGCGGGTAAGTTTCAGTTCCCTGAACTCTGATTTGAGGGCGTCGAATAATAGCAGTCGCCCGGCCAGTGACTGACCGATACCAAGCAGAAGCTTGATGGCTTCAGCCGCCTGCAGGCTGCCAATGATGCCGACCAGAGGCCCCATTACGCCCGCGTTGTCACAGGTTTCCTGGGCTTCACCGCTTTCACCATACAGGCAGTGATAGCAGGGGCTGTTGTTGCGTCCAGGTGTGAATGTTGCCACCTGGCCTTCAAAGCGAATGGCAGCACCGGAGACCAGTGGCTTGCGTTGTTTAACGCAGGCGGCATTAACCGCGAAGCGGGTCGGGAAGTTATCGCTGCCGTCTACGACCAGGTCAACACCGTTGACAGCTTGCTCCAGTGCTTCGCCCGCCAATGCTGTTTCGATTGGCACAACCTGTACATCCGGGTTGAGGGCATGGAGCGTGTCACTGGCCGAGGCGACCTTGGCACGGCCTATGTCCGCCACGCCGTGAAGGAGTTGGCGCTGGAGGTTGGAAAGCTCAACTGAATCGGGGTCTGCAATACTGATATGTCCGACCCCGGCCGCCGCCAGGTACAGGGCGGCAGCTGAGCCCAGGCCGCCGGCTCCGATTACCAGAACCCTGGAATCGAGCAGTGCCTGCTGACCGGCCACATCAATCTGGGGCAGGACCAGATGGCGACTGTAGCGCTGCAGGTCGGAAGACATGGTGGTCAGGCGCTGCCGCTTAACCTGGCAGCGGATTCATTCAGCATTGCCCCTGGGTAACGCGCTCGTTACCACCCAGGTCAAAGCGGGTCGTGATGTTGCTGAAGCCGGACTGCTGGAACAATTCCCTCACCTGTTCGCCCTGATCACTGCCATGTTCAACCAGCAACCAGCCGCCCTTGCGCAGGTGATCGGGGGCATCCGGGATCAGGCGACTTAGTTCGTCGAGACCGTCTGCACCAGCTACCAGCGCCTTTTTGGGTTCGTAGGGCAGATCTGCCAAATGCGGGTCACGCACGGCAACATAGGGCGGGTTGGAGACGATCACATCGAAACGTTCGCCACTCAGACAATCCAGCCAGTCACCTTTTCTGAATTCGATGCGTGACGGTGCAAGCCGGTCTCCATTGGCCTTCGCAACCTTGAGAGCTGCCGAGGAGATGTCAGTGGCCATCAGGCGGGCCTTTGGGCGTTCTTTGGCGATGGCTACCGCAATCGCGCCACTGCCGGTACCCAGATCAGCCACGAGGCAGGGTAATTCGGGTGGTATGTGCTTGAGTGCAGCCTCCACAAGGCATTCGGTGTCTGGCCTCGGTATCAACACATGCGGATTGACCTCCAGTTCAAGCGACCAGAATTCGCGCTGCCCGATCACGTAGGCATAGGGCTCGCCCTTACAACGCCGCTTGATCAGCTTCGCGAATGCCTTGGACGCCTTGCGTGGCAGATCCTCATCGTCGTGTGCAAACAGGTAGCTGCGTGGTTGCTGCAGGCAATGCGCGAGCAGGGCAGTCGCCTCCAGTCGCGGGTCATCGCTGATTGAACTCAGCTTATAGATGGATTCCTGCAAGGCGCTGCGGATGGTTTCCGACATCAGGCTTGTCCTTCAATGTCAGCCAGAAGCTCAGCCTGGTGTTCGGTGATCAACGGTTCGAGGACCTGGTCTAGAGTGCCTTGCATAATCTCCTCAAGCTTATAGAGAGTAAGGTTGATGCGGTGATCAGTCACGCGGTTTTGCGGATAGTTATACGTGCGTATGCGCTCAGAGCGATCACCCGATCCGACCAGTGATTTACGTGTGGCCGCCTGTTCCTGTGCCTGCTTGTCCTCTATGTCCTGCTGTAGCTTGGCCTGGAGCAGGCTCATTGCCCGGGCACGATTCTTGTGCTGCGAGCGCTCGTCCTGGCATTCCACAACAATGCCCGTTGGCAGGTGTGTCAGGCGGATGGCTGAATCAGTCTTGTTGACATGCTGACCGCCCGCTCCCGACGCACGGTAGGTATCAATGCGGAGTTCGGACGGATTAATCTGGATCGCTTCGACCTCATCGGGTTCCGGTATGACTGCCACTGTACAGGCCGAGGTGTGGATGCGGCCCTGTGACTCGGTTTCTGGAACACGCTGAACACGGTGGGCTCCCGATTCGAACTTCAGGCGTGAATAGACACCCTGACCGGTGATGCGGGAAATGACTTCCTTGAAGCCGCCATGCTCTCCCTCGCTTTCGCTCAGGACTTCCAGCTTCCAGCCGCGGCTTTCAGCGTAGCGACTGTACATGCGGAACAGGTCGCCCGAGAAAATAGCCGCTTCATCACCACCGGTGCCCGCCCGAATTTCAAGAAATACATTCTGCGCGTCGCGCGGATCTCGTGGCACCAAAAACAGTTGCAGGGCGGCTTCCAATTCATCGAGCTTATTGCGTACTGGCTCGAGTTCGGACTGGGCCATTTCGCGTAATTCCGGATCGCCTTCATCCAGCATGTCCTCAAGGCCCTTGAGTTCTTCTGCCGCGGCACTGTACTTGCGCCAGTTGCCTGCCAGTTCTTCAAGATGCGCGTATTCCTGCGAGAGTTTACGGAAGCGGTCATTGTTGCTGATGACTTCCGGGTCAGACATGAGCTGGCCCACCTCTTCGTGGCGCTCGACCAGTTCTTCAAGCTTGCGTTGGAGCGATGCCTTCATTGCTTTTCTGTCATGAGTGTTTAATCCAACTGAAACAGGCGCATGGCTGCTTCAATCAGCCGTTGTCTTTCATCGTCGCCGGCTTCCCGCAAGGCGACGCTGGGTCCATGCAAGAGGCGCTTGGCCAGGTGCTTGGCCGTGTATTCCAGCACCTCTTCAGCGGGCTGTCCCTGGGCGAGCATGCGACGTGCCTTGTCCAGAACCGCCTGCTGTTCCTGCGCACTGCGTGAGTGCAGCGTGGCGATCATACCTGCGGCATCACGAGAAGCCACCCAGCGCATGAAATTATCGGCACGCAATTCCAGCATTGCCTCTGCGTAGCGGGCGGCTTCCTTGCGATTACGCAGGTTGTCTTCGATCACATCACGCAGATCGTCAATCGCATAAAGGTAGACGTCTTCCAGTTCCGCCACGGCCGGCTCAATGTCTCTTGGCACGGCCAGATCAAGCATGAACATCGGCTTGCGACGGCGTTGCTTCAATGCAGCCTTAACGCTGGCCTTGGTCAGGACAGGGGTAGGGCTGGCGGTTGATGAGAGTACGATGTCGGCCTCTGCCAGATGTGCATCAATTTCGCCGAGACCAATTGAGTAGCCTCGATAGTGTTCGGCCAACTCGCGCGCACGATCGGGGCTGCGATTAGCGACCACCATGCGGCCGAGCCCCTGGTCATTGAAGTGGCGGGCGGCCAATTCGATGGTTTCGCCGGCACCGATCAGTAGTGCGCTGTGGCGGGAGAAGTCAGCAAAGATTCGTTTGGCCAAACTGACAGCTGCAAATGCGACAGAAACCGGATTTGCGCCTATTTCTGTCTCAGTACGTACCTGTTTTGCGCCCGCAAAGGCCTGCTCAAACAGTCGCGAAAGGAGTGGGCCGCAGCTTTTTTCATCACGCGCCTGTTGGTAGGCCTGCTTCATCTGGCCAAGGATTTGGGGCTCACCCAGCATCATCGAGTCCAGGCCGGCAGCCACGCGCAGGCTATGCAATGCACAGTCGCGACCGCTGTGGACATAAAGATGCCCAGCCAATTGCGTTTGGCCCGCATCGGCATGATTTTGCAGCCATTGCTTGATGTGCTGAGCGCCCTCGTCCTCTACAGCAGCGTAGATTTCGGTGCGATTGCAGGTGCACAGAAGGGCTGCTTCATTCACGCCCGGCAGTTCGCGTAGTGACTTCAGAGCACTTGCTATTTGTGTATCAGCAAACGCCACCGATTCGCGCAGGGCGAGTGGTGCAGTCTTGTGATTGAGCCCGACAGCGACTGGCCGCATGAAAGAATTCGGTGGAAGGAAACAAGAAATTGTCGATAAACCGGCCAGTGAATACAAGCGGCCAGCCCTGTTTGTGAAGAGGGCGGAACATGATTCATGCTTTGCCCGCCGTCTCAGGCGCGCTATTATTCTCTTATAAATACAACTGACAATATCGTCAGGGTATTGAAGAGGGCATTCAAGCCCAACAGAATTGATTATCAAGATGAATCCCCGTTTCTGGTTTCACCGCGTCTCACTGGCCGGCCATATGCTGCTGGTTTTTGGGCTTTGCACGTTTGGTCAGGCAATGGCGCGAGACACTCCGCTGCACGACCCGGTGCAAATTCGTGCGCAGGTGGAATTTCACATTCTTTCTGCAGAGTTGGCGGGTCAACGTGGTCATCTACGCTTTGCAGCTGGCGAATACCTTAAGGCCCTGGCCCTGATACCGGATGCGGATCTCGCTGAACGGGCGACGCGTGTCGCTCTGTATGCCGAGGCAGATGATTTGGCGTTGCGCGCGGCGCAGATATGGGTAGAGGCGCTGCCCGGGCAGCATGAAGCGCGTCTGTTGCTGGTCAGGCTTGCGCTAAGGGGTAAGCAGGTTGATCTGGCTTATGAGCAGTCGCAAGCATTGCTGCGCAATCACCCAGGCGGGGTCACAGCAGTTTTTCGTGAACTGGCGCG
>JBFKKS010000178.1:0-5225 GCA_041630955.1 Nevskiales bacterium | reverse complement strand
GAGTCGCTGGTCGACTATGGCGCCCTGTGCGGTCTGCCCGAGTTTATCGAACTGGGTTTTCAGGCCAACGCGCACAAGCCGGTGCTGCATACCCACGACCGCTTTGGTCACCGACTGGATCTGATTGAATTCCACCCCAGTTACCATGCCTTGATGGAGCAGGCCTATCAGGCCGGGCTGCACAGCGACCCCTGGACCGATGGCAGTCACACTGAGCGCGCGGCGAAGTACTACCTGCATGCTCAGGTGGAAGCGGCCCACGGTTGCCCGGTGACGATGACTTTCGCCTCGGTGCCAACCCTCAAGCTCAACCCCGTGCTCGCAGAACAGTTTTTGCCCAAGGTGCTGGCAAAGGCCTATGACCCGCGCAATGTGCACTACAGCGAGAAGTCGGCCCTGACCATTGGCATGGGCATGACTGAAAAACAGGGCGGCTCCGATGTGCGGGCCAATACCACGCAGGCAACCCTTCTAGGCGAGGTGGAGGGCGCTACTGCCTATTCACTGGTAGGGCACAAATGGTTTCTGTCGGCACCGATGTGCGATGCCTTTCTGGTGCTGGCGCAAACAGACAAAGGGATCAGCTGTTTTCTGGTGCCGCGCTGGCATCCGGAAGGCCACAAAAACCCGCTGGAAATTCAGCGACTCAAAGACAAAATGGGCAATGTCGCCAATGCCTCGTCGGAAGTTGAATTCCGCGGCGCCCTCGGCTGGCTGGTGGGTGACATCGGACGCGGCGTGCCGGCCATTATTCAGATGGTGGCGATGACTCGCTTTGACTGCATGATCGGCTCCAGCGCCGGGCAGCGTCAGGCGGTGGTGCAGGCTGCCCACCATGCCAGTCAGCGCGAGGCCTTTGGCAAGCGCCTGATCGATCAGCCCATCATGCGCAATGTGCTGGCGGATCTTCAGCTGGAGGTCGAAGGCTCACTGGCGATGACCTTTCGCATGGCGCAAGCGCTGGACCGCGGCAGCGAACAGGATCAGTTGCTACTGCGTCTGGGCACAGCGGTGGGCAAATACTGGATCTGCAAACGCACGGCCCAGCATGCCTACGAAGCCATGGAATGCATCGGCGGCAATGGGGTGATGGAAAACTGCATCATGCCGCGTCTTTATCGCGAGGCGCCGATCAACGCCATCTGGGAAGGCTCAGGTAACATCCAGGCGTTGGATGTGCGCCGCGCCATGCAGCGCAGCCCTGAGGTGGTGGATGCCTGGATGGCGGAACTGCTGACAACTGCCAATCTTGATCCGCGTCAGGACGCGGTGGTGGACAATCTCAAACACGAACTGTCGGCGGCGGATGAGGCCTCGGCCCGGCGACTGGCGGAGCTGCTTGGTCTGAGCCTGCAGGGCTCGCTGCTACTGCGCGGGCCCAATCCGGCGATTGCCGAAGCCTTTCTGGCGGGGCGATGTCAGTCCCCCAGCCATCATTTCGGCGCTTTGCCGGCTGGATTGAACCTTGATTTGTTGATAAATCGCGCCAATCCGCACGTGTACGAGTAATTGCGTATATTCGTAACACATTGAAAATCAAGGCGTAACACTTCAATCAGGTGAATTTGACGGCAAATCTCTTGCAATGCAGCAAGCGATTTGCCTAATATACTCGCCGTCAACATTGGCGGTTGAGTTGTTCTCCTGCCACGAATATTGAGGTAAGAGCCATGCCCTTATACAAAGCTCCGTTACGCGATATGCATTTTGTGCTGAATGATCTGCTGAAAGTGGATCAGCACTACCCCACGCTGACTGATCGCGAGGAAGTGACTCCTGATTTGCTGGACGCCATTCTGAACGAAGGTGCAAAGTTTGTTGAGGAAGTGATTGCGCCGCTGAACCAGATCGGTGACCAGCAGGGTTGTACCTGGAGTGAAGACGGCGTCACTACGCCGGAAGGCTTCAAGGAAGCTTACCAGCAATACTGCGAATCCGGCTGGACCAGCGTCAGTGCCCGCGCCGAGTTTGGCGGTCAGGGGCTGCCCCCGTCTGTGGGCCTGTTGCTGTCCGACATGATGGGCGGCGCCAACTGGTCCTGGAGCATGTACCCTGGCCTGTCCAGCTCTGCGGCGCGCGTGCTGGAAGAGTACGGCAATGAAATGCAGCAGACCCGCTACCTGCCGAAAATGGTAGACGGTACCTGGACCGGCACCATGTGTCTGACCGAGCCCCACGCCGGTTCTGACGTCGGCCTGTCTCGTACCAAGGCCAAAGACAATGGCGATGGCACCTATGCCATCACTGGTACCAAAATTTTTATCTCCTCCGGCGAGCACGACATGGCGGAGAATATCGTTCACCTGGTGCTGGCCCGTACCGAGGGTGCACCGGAAGGCACCAAAGGTATCTCCCTGTTTCTGGTGCCCAAGTTCATCGCCCATGAAGATTCGTCTCTGGGCGATCGCAACGGCGTTACCTGTGGCTCTATCGAGCACAAAATGGGTATCAAGGGTTCGGCCACGGCGGTACTCAACTTTGACGGCGCGACCGGCTACATGATCGGTGAGGAGAACAAGGGCCTCACCTACATGTTTGTGATGATGAACACCGCTCGTATGGGTACTGCCATGCAGGGCTTGTGTCTCGGTCAGCTGTCTTATCAGGGTGGTCTTGAATACGCTCGCGAGCGCCTGCAAATGCGTTCTCTGTCCGGCCCGAAAAACCCGGATGGTGCTGCGGACCCAATCATCGTTCACCCCGATGTGCGTCGCATGCTGCTGACCCAGAAAGCCTTTACCGAAGGCAGCCGTGCCTTCCTGTACTGGATTCTGATGGTGGTGGACAAGGCTAACTGTGGCGCTTCTGAAGAAGAGCGCAAGGAAGCTGACGACCTGTTGCACCTGCTGACGCCAATCGCCAAAGCCTTTGTGACCGAGACCGGTCTGGAAGTTGCCAACTACGGCATGCAGATCTACGGTGGCCACGGTTATATCGGTGAGTGGGGCATGGAGCAGATTGTCCGTGATCTGCGTATCTCCACCTTGTACGAAGGCACCACAGGCATTCAGGCTCTCGACCTGCTGGGTCGCAAGATCATGGGTACCGGTGGTCAGTCGCTGATGCAGCTGACCAAGGTCATTCACAAATACTGTGAGTCGCAGAAAGACAACCCGGCCATGGCCGAGTTTGTTGAGCCGCTGGCTGCCTTGAACAAGGAGTGGGGCGAAATCACCATGCAAATCGGTGAGAAAGCCATGCAGAATCCTGACGAAGTCGGCGCTGCCTCAGTTGATTATCTGATGTACTCTGGCTACATTGCGCTCGCCTACATGTGGGCGCAGATGGCTGAACTCGCGCTTGGGGGTAGTGAGGGCGACACCTTTTTGGCGTCCAAACTGAAAACAGCGAAATTCTACTTCCAGCGCCTGTTGCCGCGTACCGAGAGCCACAAGCTGAGCATGCTCAGCGGCGCGGACAACCTGATGGCGATGGATGTAGACGAGTTTGCCTTTTAATTAATTCCAACGGAGGACAACCGTGCCGGATTACAAAGCTCCTGTACGAGACATGCAATTTATATTGCATGAAGTTTTCAACGCTGAATCCATCTGGGCCAAGCTGGGCCTGGATGAAGTCAACCGGGAGCTGGCCGATGCCATTCTCGACGAAGCGGCGAAAATCAGCGAGACCCTGCTCTCGCCGCTCAACCGCAGCGGCGACGAAGAAGGCGTAAGCTGGAACGACACGGTTGTCACAACCCCGAAAGGCTATCCGGAAGCCTTCAAGGAACTGGCTGAAGGCGGCTGGGGCGCGCTTGCGGGCGACCCCGAGTACGGCGGCCAGGTTATCCCCAAAATGCTGGTGCTGATGTTCGAGGAAATGAGCTATGGCTCGAACATCGCTCTCGGCCTCTATCTTTCGCTGACTTCCGGCGCGGCACTTGCCATGGCCAATCACGCCAGCGAGGAGCTGAAACAGAAATACCTGCCCAATATGTACTCCGGCAAATGGGCGGGCAGCATGTGTCTGACCGAGGCCCACGCGGGTACCGATCTTGGCATGATTCGCACCAAGGCCGAACCGCAGGCGGACGGCAGCTACAGCATCACCGGTAACAAGATCTTCATTACCGGTGGTGAGCACGACCTGACCGAAAACATTATCCACCTGGTGCTGGCGAAATTGCCGGATGCACCGGCTGGCTCTAAAGGTATCTCCCTGTTTCTGGTGCCGAAATATCACGTCAATGACGACGGCAGCCTTGGCGAGCGCAATGGCGTCAGCTGTGGCAGCGTCGAGCACAAGATGGGCATTCATGCCTCGGCCACCTGTGTGCTTAACTTTGATGGCGCAAAGGGGTATCTGGTCGGTGAAGTGAACCGCGGCTTGGCGGCCATGTTCACCATGATGAACTACGAACGTCTGTCAGTGGGTGTGCAGGGCCTGGGTCTTGCGGCGGCGTCTTATAACGGCGCCCTGGACTATGCCCGTGAGCGTCTGCAGAGTCGCTCACCAGCTGGCCCGCAGAATGCCGATGGCCCAGCCGATCCGATTATCGTTCACCCCGATGTGCGTCGCATGCTGCTCACGCAGAAAGCCTACGTGGAAGCGGGTCGCGCCTTCGCCGTTTTTGTCGGCCAGCAGCTCGATACCTCCAAGTTTGGTGAAGGCGAAGAAAAAGCCCGCGCCGCAGGCCTGGTGGAATTGCTGACCCCGATTGCAAAAGCCTTCCTCACCGACAAGGGTCTGGAATGTACGGTACTGGGACAGCAGTGCTTCGGCGGTCACGGTTATGTGCGCGAGTGGGGTATGGAGCAGTATGTGCGCGACGTGCGTATTGCCCAGATCTACGAAGGTACCAACGGCATACAGGCGCTCGATCTGGCCGGCCGCAAGATTGCTGGCAGTGGCGGAAAATTGGTGCAGCCTTTCCTCGAGGATGTGCGTTCCTGGATGAGCGCCGAGCAGGGCAATGCGGCCCTGGCCGAGTTTCTGAAGCCGCTGGGCGCGGCGATCGACAAGCTGGAAGAGACCACCAACTGGTTGCTCGACAGCGCCAGTGCCGATCCGTTCGCGGTCGGCTCCGCTTCGGTGGATTACCTGCACCTGTTCGGTTACGCGGCCTATGCCTGGATGTGGGCGCAAATGGCCAAGGCCGCACTGGCGGCAGATGGCGCCGGCTCGGCAGACTTCTACACCGGAAAACTCGGGACTGCGCGTTTCTTCATGCAGCGTATCCTGCCACGTCACCTGGCACTGGCAGAATCGGTAATGGCCGGCTC
>JBFKKS010000177.1:0-5279 GCA_041630955.1 Nevskiales bacterium | reverse complement strand
TCTGAAAGCTGCTGGTTGTGAATCGTATACACCGCCTGGGGTTTGGATTCGGTCACGGCGAACAGGGTTTTTTGAACCGGGTCGTAGGCCAGGCCTTCTACCCCCTGGTTGCTACCCTGCTTGTGAAATTGCGCCAGGCGCGCGGCCTGATCAATGTTGATCTCACGGGTTCCATGCCCGATTTTAATAGCGAGAACCTGCCCGCTACGCTCCTCGCTGACGGCCAGTCGCGTGACGCCACTGACCGTGTCCAGCCAACTGAGTGCTTCCGGGTCTGCAAATCCGCGCAGGGCAATTTGCCGGAGTACGGTGCCCTCGGCGTTGAGTTCAAAAAGCTTGCCGTTGTCAGTCACCAGCCACAGGTGTCGGGCCACCGGGTCGAAGGCCAGCCCCGAAGCGCCCTCGCGGATTTCTTTGAGGCTGATTCGCTGTGCCAGCCTGTAGTCAGCCTGCTGAAGCCAGCCATCGCCACCCAGCGCATGGCTGCATGCCCAGCCCAGACACAGGGCGCAGAGAATGCCGGTTCGCTTAGCCACGCATGTTCAGATAGGCCTGTTCGGTCAGGCGGCTGGATTCGCGCACCTGCTTGCGATACTGGCTGAACGAGTCAAACACCTTGCGGCTGAAATCGTCCTCGGCCACCAGGTCTTTTAATACCTGGTCTGCCGTTGTGCGCAGGGCCGCCATGACTTCATCGGGGAAGGCGCGCAGCTTCACGCCATGCTGGTTGACCAGCGTTTCCAGCGCGGCCTGGTTACGGGCCGCATACTCGGCCAGCATCTGGCTACCGGTGGCCTGGCAAGCCGTGGCGACAATGGCTTGCAGGTCTGCCGGCAGTTTGGCATAGGCTTCCTTGTTGACGATGCATTCCAGTGTCGGTCCGGGCTCCTGCCAGCCGGGATAATAGAAATACTTGGCCGCTTTATAGAGGCCAAAGGCCAGATCGTTGTAGGGTCCCACCCATTCCGTGGCGTCGATGGCACCGGATTGCAGGGCGGTGAAGAGTTCTCCACCGGGGATATTGACCGTGGTCACGCCGAGTCGCTGCAATACATCACCACCCAGACCCGGGATGCGCATCTTGAGGCCTTTGAGATCGCTCAGCTTATTAATTTCCTTGTTGAACCAGCCGCCCATCTGGGTGCCCGTGTTGCCTGCCTCAAAGGGAATGAGGTTGAACGGCTCGTAGAGTTCGCGCCAAAGCTCGAGTCCGCCTCCGTGGTAAAGCCAGCCATTCATTTCCTGCGCCGTCAGGCCAAATGGTACGGCGGTGAAGAAGGGCGCAGCCGGGGACTTGCCCTTCCAGTAATAGGCTGCGCAATGACCCATTTCGGCAGAGCCGCGCGACACCGCATCAAAGACTTCCAGCGCTGGCACGCGTTCACCGGCACCGTAAAGTTTAACCGTCAGTCGCCCGTTGCTGAGTTGGCCGATGGTGTCAGCGAGATATTGTGCGCCGGTACCCAATCCGGGAAAGTTCTTTGGCCAGGTGGTGTACATCTTCCATTCGAAGCGCTCTGCGGATTGGCTGGCTGTGGTGGCGGGTGCACAGTCGGACTTGCTGCAGCCAGCGATTCCGGCTGCGCCGAGCGCACCAAGTCCGGCGATCAGTTCACGACGATTCATGGGTCTACTCCGTGGTCTTGTCTTCTTTGTAAATTTTGTGGGTATAGAAGGGTGCTGTGCCGGGGGGGCGCCGTCGAAAGCGTTCGTAGCCCCACCAGTATTGTTCAGGGAATTTACGCACGCACTCCTCCACGCCCGAATTAATCGCTGCGGTGGCGCGGTCGATGTCGGGATCCGCTACTGCCGGATCGGCTGCCTGATAGTGCATGGAAAAACCGCGGCCCCAAGGCAGGCGGCGGCCGTAAAAGAACAGCACAGTACAGCCTGTTTTCTGCACCAGTCTAGGAACGAACACCGGGCTGTGCGCGGTAATGCCGAAAAATGGCACAAAGGTGCCGGAACCGGGTGGTGGGTCCTGATCAGGCATGAAAAACACGGTGCCATTGCCCTGTAGAACCGGCAATATCTTTTTACCCACCACGCCGGGGATGGTGGGTACCATGACGACACCAAAGCGTTCGCGCCCGGCCTTGATGGCCTCTTCGATGGCACCTTTCTGGGGTTTGTACAAGCCGGTGAGCGAATAGTCGAGCGAGTATTGCATGCCGGCCAGCTCCCAGTTGCCGATATGCGGTGTGAGCAACAGGATGCCCTTACCCTTGGCCAGGGCTTCATCGACGAGGTGCTGGTTTTCGGTGCTTTTGACCATGCGACGGAATACCCGTTCTGAGCCATACCAAAGGCGCGGCGATTCCAGCGCGGTTTTGAGTTCGCTCACAAAGGCGCGGCGGGCCATGCGTCGGCGCTGGCTAACACTCAGTTCCGGCATGCAGGCATCGATATTGGCCTGGGTAACTTTCTTACGCGACAGGGGCAGTAGCCACAATAGGAGAGCGAGCATTTCAGCCAGTAAGTGGCTGACCGGTAGTGGCACGAACGCCATCAAGCGGATCAGGATCACGGTAGTCATGGCCGGCATTGTACTGCAAGGTCGGCCAAGTGCCGCCCTGCTTTAATACTCATAAAACGCGGGTAGGCTTTTCGATGTGTGGCGGGAACAGGGCATGCTCGTTAGCAATGTGGTCGAGAGGAGGCAGTATGCAAAAGGTGAAGCTGTCCTGCCGGCGAGTGTGCAGGCAGAACGACACCGTTCCTCTCTTGCCAGCGTCGCCCCGGGGCCCTGACAGCCAGCGTGCAGTTCTAATGGCAGGTGAACTGACCTGCGTCCGGGGGTAAGATAATACGCAGACAAAAAGAAAGCCCGGTAGGGGGAGTACCGGGCTTAATGCCATACAGGCTGGAGATTGGGGAGCGTAACTCTTGCGAACTACGCCCCCCGGGGGGAGATCCATCCATGGTGTCCATGAACACTCATCGGTGCCATCCTGGCGTCCCTGTCCTTGATGAGTGTGGAAGTAAGTTTGCGCTTGGATCGGAGTGTTGTAAGTCGGCAATAGTAGGTATCCCGCGTAAGTATTTCCCTACAGCCTTACACGGCGTGCCGCCATGCCGGTTGGCAAGTGTTTTCGGAGAAAAGATGATCGGTCTGTTGCAGAGGGTGAGCCAGGCAAGCGTGACTGTCGCAGGCCAAACCGTGGGCAGTATTGATGCGGGCTTACTGGTACTGATAGGCATAGAGCAGCGTGATGCCGAACCGCAGGCACTGAAATTACTTAACAAGCTGCTCGATTATCGCGTCTTTGCCGATGAACAGGGGCGGATGAATCGATCCCTGCGCCAGTCCGGCGGCGGACTCTTGCTGATACCGCAATTTACCTTAGTCGCCGATACGGATAAGGGCCTGAGGCCGAGTTTTGCCCGGGGCGCTAAACCGGCACACGCCCGGCCATTATTCGAGCGCATGGTTGAGCTGGCAGCCGAACAGTACAGTCCGGTTTCGGCAGGCGTGTTTGGGGCCGACATGCAGGTTATGCTGGTCAACGATGGGCCGGTAACGTTTAGCTTGTCGGTTTGCTGATCACATAACGCTGCGACTAGCAAAAAATCGGAGTATCCTATGCGCCCTCGCAGTCCCACCGTTTGTATTTGGGTACCGTTATGAGCCGACGCACGGCAACAGTAAAACGCGAAACCAACGAAACCCGCATTGAGGTCGGTATTGATCTCGATGGTTCGGGTGTGGCGAGCTTTGAGACCGGCATACCTTTTCTCGAGCACATGCTGGATCAGATTGCCCGGCATGGTTTGATTGATATCAACGTGAAAGCCACGGGAGATCTGGATATCGATCATCACCACACGGTGGAGGATATCGGTATTGTGCTGGGCCAGGCATTCGCACAGGCTATCGGGGACAAGCGTGGCATTGTCCGCTACGGTCATGCCTATGTACCCCTGGATGAAGCTTTGTCGCGCGTGGTGCTGGATTGCTCCGGACGGCCGGGACTGGAATATGCAGTTGAATATCCGCGTGCGCGGGTGGCCGATTTCGATGTCGATTTAATCAATGAGTTTTTCCAGGGCTTCGTGAACCATGCGCTGGTGACCTTGCACATTGATAATCTTAAAGGGCGTAATGCACACCATATCGCCGAAACCGTTTTCAAGGCCTTCGGCCGTGCTTTACGCATGGCCATTGCCCCGGATGTTCGTGCCGGGAATGCCATGCCTTCCACAAAAGGGACGCTCTAGCACCGCCAATCCTGCTGGTATCGCGCTTAATAACTATGGCCACAATCGCTGTCATTGACTACGGCATGGGCAATCTGCACTCGATTGCCAAGGCGCTTGAGTACGTAGCGCCCAATGACCGGGTAGAAGTTAGCTATGACCCGGATGTTTTGCGTAAAGCTGATCGCCTGGTGTTCCCCGGCGTGGGCGCTATCGCACACTGCATGGCGGAATTACAACGCCTGGAACTGGATGACTTTATTCGCCAAATGGCGGGCACCAAGCCCCTGTTGGGAATCTGCCTGGGAATGCAGGCACTATTGTCTCGCAGTGATGAGAATGAGGGTGTCGAGGCGTTGGATGTATTCCCCGGGCTGGTTACAAGATTTCAGCGTACCCCTGCCCATCCGGGCCTGAAGATTCCACACATGGGATGGAATCAGGTTAGCCGTGAGCGTAATCACCCGCTGTGGCGTGATGTGCCCGATGATGCCTGGTTCTATTTTGTGCATAGTTATCATGCTGTGCCTGAGACATCGGAATTTGTTCTGGGTACTACCGAATACGGCGAACGCTTTGCTTCTGTGCTGTTGCGCGATAATGTGTTTGCTGTGCAGTTTCATCCGGAAAAGAGTCAGGCCTCGGGATTAGCCCTGTTGGCCAACTTTGTGCAATGGGATGGCGAAGTCTAGTCGCCATCCACCTACCTGAAAGACGAAATATCAGCGAGTGAGAGAGACGTGTTACTGATTCCAGCTATCGACCTTAAAGGTGGTCAGTGTGTGCGCCTGCGCCAGGGCCGCATGGACGATGTTACGGTGTTTTCGAATGACCCGGTGGCGATGGCCAGGCACTGGGCCGAGCAAGGGGCAGAAAGGCTGCATATCGTGGATCTGGATGGTGCGACTGAAGGTCGACGTGTTAATGCTGCGGTCATTGGTGCAATCTGCGAGGCCTGTCCCGACCTGCCGGTCCAGGTTGGCGGCGGTATTCGTGATGATTCGGCGGTACAGGCCTATCTGGATGTGGGGGTTCAGTACGCCATTATCGGTACTTCGGCAGTCAATCAACCCCATCTGGTT
>JBFKKS010000176.1:0-5289 GCA_041630955.1 Nevskiales bacterium | reverse complement strand
GCCTTGGGGGCAATCACCACACCACCCGCCACGCCCGAGCCATCAATGACCACCCGGTCCTCAATCACCAGCGGCAGTGCCAGTACGGAAATGTCCAGTTGCACCGTGTTGGTACCGGCCCCCAGGGCAAACACGATCTGGTCGGATGGGTTGGAGGCAATATCTCCAGCCTGGCCGTTGCCCAGACCCGTGCCATGCGGGTTGCCCGCGATACAGTCCTCGTTAACAGCGTCCTGGTTGGCTGCCCGGATCGCCTCGCGCAGGGTGCAGAACACCCCGGCAGCACCGGCATTGCCGGGCTCATCAATCTCGTTATCCAGGTTGCTGTTGACCGTGATCACGGCCGCCTGCACCGTGCCCAGGCAAAACAACAATGAAGCCGCCAGTAATCCCCTGGCCAGTGTGGTCTTGTTACGCATCCTCTGTCTCCCTTGAGGTTTTCTTTGTCAGGGCCATGACCTGGCATGCACCCTGGCAGTCGTTGTCATGCCGTCGAGTATGGCTTGGCAGGAAAGCGGTCGCAACTTATTGCCGATCATGGCTTTTTGTTCGCGGATCAGACCCGAACCCAACCTGACTCAAATTGGCTCACGCCCTCGCAGTCGGGATCAACCAGCAGGGTCAGGCGAATCCTTTCCGAGCCCGGCCCGTCGCTTGCGGTCCAGCATCATCAGCAATGGCGGCAGGAAAAAGAAATCGGCCAGCAGGGCACAACCGATAATCAGTGAAGTCAACGCACCCATATGCGCGGTGAGCACAAAGCTGGATTGCATGGTGATACAGAAGCCCAGTATCAGGGCAACCGAGGTGATCCACAGGGCCATGCCGACGCTGGAAAAGGCATAGCGAATCGCATCCTCGGATGACAGGCCGCGCTCCACGCGAGCACGGCGGTACTTGGACAGCAGGTGTACCGTGTCGTCCACCACGATACCCAGGGTCAGGCTGACCACCACCGACAGGCTCATGCCGACCTTGCCCACCAGCAGACCCCACAGGCCAAAACCCATCAGGGCAGGCACCAGGTTGGGCACCAGGCTGATCAGGCCCAGCCGCAGGGATTTAAAAGCAAGCAGCAGCAGTAGCGATATGAGCAGGAAGGCCAGCCCGGTGCCAACGATCATGCTGGCGAAGTTGCGCCGGGCGATATGGGCAAACAGCACCGAGATACTGCTGGCGCGGGTCTGCATGTAATCGGGCAGGTTATCGGCCATCCAGGCACGGGCCCGTTCGTCCAGCGCGATCAGTTCTTCGGAGGTAATAGTGTCCAGCATCACGGTCAGCTTGGCGGCTGATTTATCCATGTTGACCAGGTGCGACAGGTCCACCCCGGCGGGCAGCGACATCTCGTAGAAGAACAGGTACTGGGCAGCGGCCTCGCGGGTGGTTGGCAGCACATGCTGATCGTCAGCGCCACCGTTCATGGTCTGGTTGAGATTCTTCATCAGGTTGATGACGCTGGAAGCCTTCTTGGTCTCCGGCTGTTGCTCGAACCAGTGCACCAGGTCTTCCAGGTGACGCAGGTAGTCGGGATCATTCACACCGCCGGACTCGGCGGCATGGATCGGGTATTCCAGTACCTGCTGCCCCATCAGGCGCTCATTGACGAACTCGGCATCCTTGCGAAAACGGATGTGCTCATCGAAGTACTCGACGTAGTTGTCACCGAACTGGTTAAAGGGAATGCAGGCGGCCAGCCCGATGATCACGCCCAGGTTGCCCCAGAACAGCGGAATGCGATGCCGAATCACGAATTCCGCCAGCCGCTGCATCAGTTTTTGCACCTGCACCCGCTCGCGCGGTGCGCCAAGCGGGATGAGCATCATGAAGGCCGGCAGGAAACTCACCGAAAACAGGAAGGCCGCCACCACGCCCATGGCCACGATGTTGCCCAGGTCGCGGTTCGGCGGGGCATCGGAAAAGTTCATGCCCAGGAAACCGATCGCGGTGGTCAGGCTGGTCAGGAAGATCGGCTGAAAGTTGATGCGCAGGCTTTCCAGCATCGCCGCATGGCGTTCCTTGCCGGCCTGGCGTTCGTGCGTAAAGGTGGTCAGCAGGTGCACACAGTCAGCTATCGCCAGCGTCAGGATGATGATGCCCGAGGCGATGGAAGTGGTATTCATCATGATGCCGAACCAGCCGGCCAGGCCATTGCCCACCACCACGGACAGGATCACCACGGCGATGGTGGCAACCATGTTCGAGACACCGCGGTAAAACAGCGCCAGCATGGCAAACATGATCAGGTAGGCCACCGGATAGAGTTTTTCCGAATCCCACTTGATGGCCTCGGACAGGGCGTGATTGAACATCACGATGCCGGTCAGGTGGAATCTCAGGCGTGGATGCTCGGCACCGATACGATCGACCAGTTCACGACTGGCCTGCGCCACCCGTTCGATTTCCTCGCTGGAGTTCTCGTGCGGCAGCTCGATATAGATCACCACGCCGGTGACATCGCCGTTGGCTGCCAGCAGGCCGTCCCGCAGGCGCGGGTTGTCCATGGCGCGGGCCTTGAAGGCCGCCAGGTCGATGTCTTCCAGCGGCCCTTCCGGCAGGATCGGCGCGGCCATGATGTCGTCGCCGTCGGCCTGGGCCTCGTAGACATTGGTAATGGAGTAGGCCGCCCGTGCATAGGGCAGGAAGTCGCCCTGTTGGGTAAGCTTCTTCAGGGCGGTGAGCGTATCGAGGTTGAAAATTTCACCATCGATCGGTTCCACGCCGATCAGTACCGCTTCACTGCGTGTGAAGTCGTCTTCCATCGCCTCAAAGGCCGCCAGCTCGGGATTGTCTTCCCCGAAATACACGCGGTAATCGGTGGTAAAACCCAACCTGGTCAACCCGGTGCCCGCCGCCGCTACCACGATCAGCGTGGCCAGCAGGACCAGCCAGGGGTGGGCGAGGACAAAGCGTGAGTAGCGGTCCAGAAGCTGGCTCATCGTGCGGCCTTCAGGGCTTCAATATCGAAATCCCGTTCGCCCAGCCCGGTACCAAACTTCACATCCCGCCAGCGCAAAATGCTGGCACCCTTGGTACGTACGTTGGTCATCACCAGTTCACTGGCACGCCAGTACTTGCCCTCGTGCAGGGTGAAATCTTCAGCCGTCAGGGTCTTGAGATGATCGCCATTGGCATCGTAGTACTCGACCCGCACCAGCCACAGGTTTTGCTTTTCGACCCAGGACTTGTGGCGGCTGTAACTCGACTCGGCTTCTGGCTTGGGCGTACGTTCCACCACCCAGCAGTCGATCTCGCCCTTGTCGCCGGCGCTGATGCTGTCTTCACCGATCAGCTTGTAGTGGTATTTGTCCGAGGCCTGCGCCGAGAAATCCTCGTAGGAAAACTCACTGCCCATGAACGGCCCGGAGCGAGAACGGCTGGCAATGCGCTTGACCCGCTTCACGGCCGGGAAAAACAACCATTGCTCATCCGGCGCACTGTCGTGGGCGTGGGTCAGCAGGGCCGTCCCGCGCACATCCTTGGGCTGCTGCACCACGGTGAGGCTGCGCGAGCCGGCTTTCATTTCCAGCGCCTTCACATCCAGTTCACGCACCGCCTCGGCGCCACGCGGGTTGCGGATAATCATGGTCAGGGTGGCGGTCATGTCCTCATAGCCTTCGCCACGCCGCTCGGCCTCGTCGACGATGGACTGTCCTCGCGCCTCGGGCGTGTCGCCGCTGGGTGTAAAGCCAAGCAGGGCCGGTAGCAGACAGACCAGCACTAATTTTGCCAAATGGTTCATTCGGACAGTTTACCCAAAACGCTGTCCACCTTGTCCTGGTTAGCCTGCGCGCGATCCGTACGCGTACCGAGTTTGAGCGTGGTGAAGATGCGTGGCGCGCCCATCTCATGCACGACCTCGTGGCAACGCTTGAGTGCGGCCATCACCTCTTCCCATTCCCCCTCAACATTGGTGCCGTAGGCATGCAACTGGGGGTTGATGCCGGCCTCACGCAGGACCTTTTCGCAGGCCGCAATATAGTCGGAGACCGAAACGCCGACGCCCATCGGCACGATGCAGATTTCCATACTGATACGCATGATCTCAGTCCTTGCTGGCCTTGCCAGACTTCAGCGGACGCCGGCTTTCGCGACGCGCATTGTAATGCGCCAGCGCCTCTTCCAGCTGGGCCTTCAGGCGCTGCGTTTTGCTGGCCGATAAATCCGCCTGTTGCAGATACCGCGTCAGCATGCGTTCGCGTACCGGGGCCGTGAAATGCACATGATCACCCCGATAGGCCCAGGCGTAGCCGATATTCTGCGCGCGCTGCTTCACCGCCAGCGGTCGGCTGTAGAACCAGCAGTCGGTCACATCAATCAGGCCCAACCGCCCATCATCCAGTTGCAAAACATTGCCCAGGTGAATTGAGCGAAACAGGACGCCGGCGGCATGTAGCTGGGCGTAAAAATCGGCCAAGGCATCAACCGGCAACTGTCCCTGGCTGGCCAGTTCGGCCAGCGAGTGACCCGGCAGCATGGGGTAGATCAGGACATGCTCGCCGGTTTCCTGAATACGGAAGCGGTCAACTATGGTCGGGGCGGGAATGCCGCGGGCCTGAAGCTTCGCGCAGTTATCAGCAAAGCGTTTGCTATAGGGCCGTAGCAGGTCGGAACTGAGTCCGCTACGCCGCTGCCAGAGCTTGACGATGTGGCCGTCGGCCGTTTTTAGCGCCGACAGGAAGCCGCCTTTCTGGCGCTCAAGTATCTTGGCCCCTTCGATCAGGCGTTCGAATGCTTCCTGATGCATGACCCGCATGGATCAGGCCGGTTTACGGTCAAGCAGGGATGCGGCAACGGCCGCCAGGTCATCAAACACCAGCAGGTTCGCAAAGGCGGCCGTCGCATTGGCCTCATGTTCGGTGCCGTTGCCACTGCGCACCAGGATCGGATGTGCGCCAGCCGCGACTGCTGCCTCAAGGTCGCGGATGGAATCCCCGACAAACGGCACGCCTTTCATATCCACCTGCAGGCGCTTGCCAATATCCCTGAGCATGCCCGGTGCGGGTTTGCGGCAATCACAACCGGCATCCGGTGCATGCGGGCAGAAAAAGATGCCGTCGATATGACCACCCAGCTCGGCCAGCTGGCGCTGCATCTTGTCGTGGATAGCAAACAGGGCATCAAAGTCAAAAATGCCGCGGCCAATGCCCGCCTGGTTGCTGGCCACCACGACTCGCCAGCCGGCATGGTTCAGACGGGCTATTGCCTCAAGGCTGCCGGGCAGGGCATGCCATTCGGCGGGGGTTTTTACGTAGTCCGCCGAATCCTGGTTGATCACGCCGTCGCGAT
>JBFKKS010000175.1:0-5294 GCA_041630955.1 Nevskiales bacterium | reverse complement strand
GTCAAAGTTCGGTCCGAAGTAGCGTTTGGTATATTTCTGGAAGTGTTCGTCGTAATCAGTGGTCCAGTAACTTGAGGTAACACTGTCCCTGTCACTGGCTGCAAGAACCAGCAATGGCAGCAGGGCCAACCCGAACAGACCGATCCATACCGATAGTCGCATGGACTAATTAAGTCCCATGCCAATGACCAGGCCGAGTGATACCCCGACACCAATGAAAATCCCCATAACTGCCAGACCTACAGCAATATTCCCCTTGCCCAGCTCTGCGGACACACTGAATTCCATGAAATGGCTAAACAGCTTGACGGCAAGATAGCTGAAACCAAGGGCCATAAATCCACCCATGGCCGCATACACGAAATTCAAAAACAGCGGATTCATCATGCTCATTGCTTTGCCCTGGTGATGGTGGTTAACAGTACTGTCATTTGCCTGAGTATAGGGAAACTACAGGAGGTAGTGCGAGTCACAAGGGATCAAGCAGGTAAACCGCCTTACACTGTGCTTTAATGCCCGCCATGTTCCAGCCCTTTGAATTGTTTGTCGGCCTGCGCTACACCCGTGCGAAGCGTCGTAATCATTTTATTTCGTTTATTTCGATGACATCGATGCTCGGTATAGCATTGGGCGTCACGGCACTGATAACGGTGATATCAGTGATGAACGGGTTCGAGCGTGAGTTACGTGGCCGTATTCTTGGTATGACCTCGCACGCCAGTATTAGCGGGTATCAGGCACCGCTGCAGGATTGGCAGAATGTCGCACTACGAGCTGCGGAGTTGAGCCAGGATATTATTGCCACTGCTCCGTTCATCCGCGGCGAAGGGATGCTGCGTAATCGTGATCGCTTGAGTGGCACCATGCTAAGGGGAGTGCTGCCCGACTTTGAAAGTCAGGTATCCACGGTTGGCGAGCACATGCAGGTTGGCAGTCTTGATGATCTGCAGGCCGGTGAATATCGCATGCTTATGGGGTTGGAGATGGCACGGTCACTGGGATTAAGTCCCGGCGATAAGGTTGACCTGATGATCCCGCAAGCGAGCGTGACACCGGCAGGTATCTTGCCTCGCTTCCGGCGCTTTACCTTAGCGGGAATATTTGAAGTCGGCATGTATGAGTACGACAGGGGACTGGTGCTCATACACCTGGAGGATGCTGCAGCACTTTACCGCATGGGTTCGGAGGTCACAGGGCTGCGGTTGCGACTGAATGACCTGTTTCAGGCTCCTAGCGTAAGCCGTCAGCTGATGGTTGGCCTGGATGAGAGTTATTACGTGAGCGACTGGACGCTTCAGCACGCTAATTTCTTTCGCGCCATTCGTACGGAAAAGACGGTGATGTTTATCATCTTGAGCCTCATCGTGGCAGTAGCGGCTTTTAATATCGTCTCAACACTCGTGATGGTGGTCACAGACAAGCAAGCGGATATCGCCATAATGCGTACTTTTGGTGCGTCTTCACGAAGTATCCTCGGGATCTTCATGGTGCAAGGTATTGTCATTGGGGTAATAGGGACCATTCTGGGAGTAGGCGGAGGTGTATTGCTTTCGGTTAATGTTGAGGCAATCGTACCGATGATAGAGCGCCTGGTGGGGCAGGATTTATTATCCGCAGAAGTCTATTATATCAATGAATTAAAGGCAGAAGTTCATGCTAAAGATGTGATATACATAACCCTGATGTCGCTTACTCTGAGCTTTTTTTCCACGCTTTACCCTGCCTGGCGAGCGGGGCGGGTGCAGCCAGCTGAGGCGCTGCGTTATGAATAGCGTGACGGCTGATAACAACAGTGTGCTGACCTGCCATCAGCTGGCGCGTGTGTACCGTCAGGGGCCACAGCCCGTTACGGTATTGGAAGACATTAACCTTAGTGTTGCTGCCGGCGAGTCAGTAGCGATAGTCGGTGCCTCTGGTTCAGGCAAGAGCACCCTGTTGCATCTGCTGGGCGGGCTGGATGATCCCAGTGCTGGACGGGTTATAGTTCAGGGCAAGGATTTGACTAGCCTGAATGATTTCCAGCGAGGACGCTTGCGCAATGAAACATTGGGATTTGTCTATCAATTCCACCATCTGCTGCCTGAATTTACTGCAGTAGAAAATGTCGCCATGCCACTGCTGATTCGTCGTTGCACACCAGCCAAGGCCTATGAAGCTGCTGCACGCGTACTTGACGAGGTGGGCCTGGGGCAACGTTTGAGTCACAAGCCAGGCGAGTTGTCCGGAGGGGAGCGACAGCGAGCGGCAATAGCACGGGCCCTGGTTACACGCCCTGCCTGTGTGCTGGCGGATGAGCCCACCGGCAACCTTGACCGTCAAACTGCTGATCGCGTGTTTGACCTTTTGCTGGCCTTAAATCGTGAAATGCAAACCAGCCTGGTCGTGGTGACCCATGATCCGGAGTTAGCCAAAAGAATGGACAAGATATGGCTATTACGGGACGGATTACTGCAGCCACTCAACGGCTAGTACCACTTGTCAGGGATATCCGCTACCAGGCACTGACTGCGCTGGTTGTTGTTCTACTGGTTATGCGTCTCTCGGCGCTCCCTGGCCCAGCTTTAATATTTGCGGGGCTGGCTGTCTTTGCGGTTATCACCGCCGTACTGCATAAATTCACCTCTGCTGGTCATGCACTGGTGTGGGCATTGGTGCCGGCAGTACTGGCTGCTGTTTACAGTCTTCTACAGGCGCACAGTATCCTGTCTCATCGTCTTCCAGTCTCTGAGCATGGGGGTGAACGTCTGATCCAGGGCCATATTGTCGATTTGCCCTCAATACAGAGTTCACAACGAGGCACTGTGGCGCGATTCCTTTTTGCGCCAGCCGATCATTCTTTGAGACGGATACGTATTGCCTGGTATCAGTCACCAGTTACGCTACGAGCTGGACAATGTTGGGAGCTATTGCTCCGCCTTAGAAGTCCGCGTGGCAGCCTGAACCCTGGCGCTTATGACTACGAGGGGTGGCTTTTTCTGCAACGTATTGACGCTACCGCAGTTGTGCGTCAGGCCACACGGTGCTCGAGTTCAGATCAGTCTGGGTTGCATACGATCAGGCAGTCCATCTCGGATTCACTGCGTGATAGCCTGGAAGGGCACCGCATGCTGCCTTTCATGCTCGCACTTACTCTGGGAGAGCGCAGCGATATTACTGATCGACAGTGGGATGTACTGCGACGTACCGGGGTGGCTCACCTGCTGGCTATATCGGGCCTTCATATCGGCTTGATCGCAGGTTTTATGTTTCTTTTTATCACCCAGACCTGGCGGTTTGTGCCCCGTTTGAGCTTGCTGCTTCCGGCCCCAAGGGCGGCGGCGTTTGCTGCCGGAGCGGCAGCACTGGGCTACGCCGCCCTCTCCGGGTTTGGCTTGCCTGCACAGCGTGCACTCATCATGCTCGTGATTGTCCTGATGGGACTCCTGTTAGGAGAAAAGATGCAGGCAAGTCGTCTGCTTGCCATCGCATTGTTGATTATCCTGCTGATTGATCCTTTCGCGAGCGTCACGCCTGGCTTTTGGCTTTCCTTTGCCGCTGTAGGATGGATTCTGTATGCAATGCGAGCGCGTATCCGGCAGCCGACAGCATGGCAAACCTGGCTCTGGCTGCAACTGTTGCTGGGTTGCAGCCTGCTCCCTTTGACATTGTTCTGGTTTGGGGAGGGCAGCAGTGTTTCGCCCGTGGTCAATCTCGTACTCATACCGGTTTTCTTCCTGTTGGTGCCACTGATCCTGATCAGCTGCCTGATTGTGTTTGGCATGCGGGCGATGGACCTGACAGCTGGCGACCACTTGCTCGCCTTGAGTGCGCAATTGCTGGATTGGATATGGCAAGGGTTGACCTGGGTAGATGCGGGCGCACAGCCCATTCAGCTGGGCATGCCCGCTGGTTGGCTGACAGTGGCCCTGGCCTGTCTCGGCCTGTTGTGGCTGTTTGCACCTAAGGGATGGCCGGCGCGATATACAGGTGTAATTCTGTGCCTGCCAATGGTTGGTCAGAATATAACCTCGAATGTTTACTCAACGCCTCCTGCGAGCCTGGATGTTACGGTGCTGGATGTCGGTCAGGGTTTATCAGTTGTGCTGCGCACAGCCCGTCACGTGCTTGTGTATGACGCAGGGCCTGCTTATGAGGGTGGCTTTGATGCCGGAGCCATGGTCCTGGTCCCTTATCTACGGAGTCTCGGTATCAGCAAAGTTGACCGTTACATAGAAAGCCATGGAGACCTCGACCATCGTGGCGGGAGTCCGGCCTTGAGGCGTGAACTGCAGGTCATGACAGAGTTGGGCAGTGGCGGCAATAAGCCCTGTCGTAAAGGCCAGTCCTGGGTCTGGGATGACGTGACTTTTGACGTTGTGCATCCAGCGGCGGGGACATGGAAGGGCAATAATGCCTCCTGTGTAATCAAGGTGGCCACTGGTGAACATGCCATTTTATTGACGGGCGATATTGAGCGGGATGCAGAACAGGCGCTCTTTGCAACAAATAGTGATATTTCGTCGACTGTTCTGGTTGTACCACATCATGGCAGCGCCACTTCATCTGGTATGGGCCTGCTTAACCACGCTGATCCTGAATTGGCCATAGTCTCGGCTGGCTGGCGTAATCGTTGGGGTTTCCCGAAGCCTGCAGTCGAGGAACGTTTCCGGGTACGGGGAATTCGCTTGTTGAATACGGCTGATTCAGGTGCGATCACGTTGCGCATCTCAGCAATTAGCGGATTGGAATCAGTTGCAGAGCAGCGAATCGCAGCACGCCGGTTTTGGCACGCTGACTAGCCCTGATCGCCATCGCACTCTATGATCTGTTCCTGCTGTAAATGAACAGTTAGAACCCATTCAAGCTATGAGTGCCATGCCAATGTCAGGCAGTGAGATGCGTCTATGACCGAACAATTCACGCCCAGCGTCGTGTATCGACGGCTGTTTGATTACTCCATGCGGTACTGGCGTGTTTTCGCAGTGGGTATAGTCGGTATGGTGGGCTTTGCTGCTTCAGATACAGCTATGGCCTGGATGATAAAGCCACTTCTGGATGAAGGCTTTGTAAATCGTGACCCGGTATACATCAAGTTTCTGCCATTCCTGCTGCTACTGATTTTTGTAGGACGGGGTATCAGCGGCTTTACCTCAACCTATTGCATGAACTGGGTTGGACGTAGCGTAATCAGGGATCTGCGCAGAGAAATCTTCGACAAACTTTTGGCCATGCCGGTGGCTTATTACGATCACAGCACCTCCGGCAAGTTGATCTCCAAGCTCACCTACAACGTTGAACAGATATCAAATTCGGTC
>JBFKKS010000174.1:0-5307 GCA_041630955.1 Nevskiales bacterium | reverse complement strand
TTTTCTTGCCTGTCCACCCATGTGTGAGTCCGTCTTGGCGTTGGTACAGACGGATCAGAGACTGGAACTCCGCAGTTACAGCACTTCGGGCCGACAGACCATTGGAGCCGTGTACGCTGAGGCAAACAGTAGTGACATCAGGCGGCGTATACAGGCAGGCAAGAAGCAGGCCTTTGCACGCAGTCTGGGACTGCATAAGCGCAAGCATCTGTGTGTGCTTGATGCGACGGCCGGTTTAGGGCGCGACAGCATGGTAATGGCCGGCCTGGGTTGTCATGTAACGCTGCTTGAACGTAATCCCGTGGTGCACGCCCTCCTGCACAATGCCCTTGAGCGCGCCGATAAGCCGAATGGAGCTACAGTTCAATTACTTCCCTGCATGCAGGCAAAGGAATATCTTGAAATGCAGGTAGCTGCTGATGCCACAGCTTTTGACGTGATCTACCTGGACCCCATGTACCCGCAGAAGGTACGCAAAGCATTACCGAAGAAGGAAATGCAGTTGCTGCGTCTGATTTCCGGTACCGATGAAGACGCGGATACTCTGCTGCCCTTGGCCCTGCGATTGTCCAGGCGTGTCGTCGTCAAACGTGCCCCGCATGCTGGTGAGCTAGCTGGCGTATCCCCCGATCACTGTGTAAGCGGCAACCGAGTTCGCTACGATGTTTACCTCTCATCTCATGAAGACGTTTACTCGCATGCGTAATCCAATCGTCCCCATCATATTGCTGTCGCTTGCCCTGGTCAGTGGCTGCAGTCGTAGCCCTGCACCCAGCCCGCACTCACCCCTGGCAAGTGATGCCGTGGTCCTGGCATTCGGTGACAGTATTACTTTTGGCACTGGTGCCAGTTCAGGCGAAAGTTATCCGGAAAGGCTATCCGCGTTAACAGGATTGAAGGTTATAAACGCGGGTATTCCAGGAGAAACGACGGCTGGTGGCTTGAGGCGGCTACCTGAAACGGTGGCGGCCACAAAGCCAGACCTGGTTCTTTTATGCCTGGGCGGTAACGACTTCCTTCGCAGAGTTAACCGCGTCGAGACGCGTTCCAACCTGGAGCAAATGCTGGATTTGCTCAAGAAGAATAACGTGCCCGTCATTCTTGTCAGCGTGCCTGAATTCGGACTTGGTTTGACTGGAAAGCTGAAGCCTTCACCCATGTATGACGAGCTGGCCGAAGAATACGCTTTAGTTGTCGAGAACGAGATATTGGCCTCTGTCTTGTCCCAACGAGCGCTGAAATCAGATAGCATCCACCCCAATGCTCAGGGTTATGCTGAAATTGCCTCTGCCCTTAAGACCCTGATGCATTCCAGCGGCTTGCTTAACTGATGTCTACTAGCCCGTAACCTGATTACGCAAATACACCGGCTGTAACGATTCAGCCGATCCAGGGCTAGCCTGCCTGGTACTGATTAGCATGGCCGAGAGCGAGGCGATATCAGCCGCCTGTAGCGGATATCCAGCATCGATATCATCGCAACACGCGGATAAACTCGCCAGTTCATTGGCATAGCGAGACCAGCCATTACCAACCGCGATACAGTTATTTGGCCTGATGCCTGTCACAGAGCCCGGACTGCAAACAGAATCACCCCTGAGTGCAACCAGGCCTGATTCATTTACCTTGTAATGCCCCAGGTAGATTTCTTCCATGCGTGCATCAATTGCAACCAATGCCTCATCGGCGCCATGTAACTGGCAGCTTCCCCAGGCCAGGGCTGCCAGGGTCGAAACACCAAGCGTTGGGACCCCAGAGCCGTAGCCCAGGCCCTGGCAAATTGCAGTAGCGACCCGGACACCCGTAAAGGATCCTGGCCCAGTGCCACAAGCGATGCAATTCAAATCTGAGTACTCAAGGCCCGCTTCGCCAAGCAGACTAGTCAGCATCGGCAAGAGAATGCGGCTGTGCTGCTGGGAAGCGGCTGTTTCAATACGCTGCTGCACCTGCCCATCTATGCTTATGGCGACAGAACAGGTCTCACCCGAACAATCTAGTGCCAGAATATTCACACGGTTAAATCCTGCGGGTCCGATAACTGCGCCAAGCTTTCCAGGTTAAAAAATCGCTCGACCACGTCAAGACGACTTGTTCGGGTCATCGGTGGAAGACTATCCAGGAACAAGCGTCCATAGGGACGACCACGCAGGCGCGGATCACAGATCATGACAACGCCATGATCACTCTCGCTACGTATCAGCCGCCCTACCCCCTGCTTCAGATTAATAACGGCCTGGGGTAACTGGATTTGCATGAATGCGTTCCCCCCCTCCTTTTCAAGCACACGTATGCGACTTTGGAGAATCGGATCATCAGGGGGGGTAAAGGGCAACCGGTCAATGATGACAAGACGTAGCGCTGTACCTCTGACATCGACACCTTCCCAGAAGCTGCTGGTAGCGACCAGCACCGCATTGCCATCATCGCTAAAGGCCTTGAGTATTCGGCTGCGGCTGTCTTCACCCTGTGCGAATACCTTATAGGGCAATTGTGCTGATAACGCAGAGCTGATTTCATCCACTGCTCGCAGACTGGTACAGAGTACGAAAGCGCCACCACCGCTGGCCCGAATAACAGGCAGTATGGAACTGATCAGCGTAGGCGTGTAGCTCACGTGATTTGGGTCTGGCATGTTCTCAGGCGCGTAGAGGACCGCGTGCCGCGGATAGTCGAACGGACTGGGCAGGGCAAGTGATCTTGGGGCCCCCAAGCCTAGCTGGTTGACGAAATGATCGAATTTCCCGTCGACTGTTAGCGTAGCAGAGGTCATTATCCAGGCAGCATTACTCTGACTCATATAGCCATGAAAGGATTCGGAGATATCCAGTGGCGTAAGGTGTAGTGTATAGCTGCGCGCGCTGCGTTCCAGCCAACGCACCTGCTCGGGATCATCCTTTTGCAGACCTGCTAAAAGCGCCTGTATTGCCAACGCTCGCTCTCGACAAGTATCCAGTTCCTTGCTTCTCTCAGAGAATTCCGATAATTGCTCTGTCGTTGCGTCCAGCGCCTCAGAAAGCGAATCGAGCGCTGAAGCGAAATCAGGGCCGAGTTGCCGACTTGACCATTCCATCCTTTGTGCAGGGCCTGCTATGCGTACAAGCAAGCTCTCGTTGCATCTGCCAAGTTCCGTTAGCGCATTCGCCAGGTCCGGCATGTCGCTTCCGCAGCGCTTTTCCGCTGCACGCGCGTCGGCAATCAAATCGTTAATCTGATGAAAGCTGATTCTTTGACCAAAAAATTGCGAGGCAGTCTGTGGTATTTGGTGCGCTTCATCGACCACTACAGCATCTGCGGCTGGCAGCAAGTCTCCGAAGCCTGAATCCTTTAGTGCCATATCAGCCAGTAACAGGTGGTGGTTAATGATGACCACATCCGCTTCCTGCGCTTTCTTGCGAGCCTTTAAAACGTGGCAATCGTCATAATGCGAACAATCGGATCCGAGACAGTTATCCGCCGTAGAGCTAATCATGCGCCACAAACTACTGCCGTCACCGATATCACCGACTTCTGCCAGATCACCCGAGTCAGTTTGTCCGGCCCACTCACGAACCTGCCTGAGAACCCTGACCTGCTTTTTATCCTTCAGACGACCACTAGACTGGGTCTGCTCTAACCGCTGAATACAAAGGTAGTTCGCACGCCCTTTCAAGAGGCTTACCCGACACGGGCGGCGCAGGTGCCCACTTAGCTGAGGCAGGTCCTTTTTAAATAATTGTTCCTGAAGATTCTTGGTTCCGGTTGATACAAGCACCTTTCGACCACTGAGCAAGGCAGGAACAAGGTAGGCCAGTGACTTACCGATGCCAGTACCGGCCTCAATAATCACATGCTGGCGCTGATCAATGGCTTCGGCAACTGCAGTAGCCATCTCAATTTGTGATGTGCGCTCGGTGTAGCCCGGAAAAGCCGCAGCCAATGGCCCGTCGGCGGAGAACCACTGAATAGTTTGCTCAATCAGTTCAGTGTGATCCGACTTCGATATCGTTTCCGATGGTTCGGACAAGCTAGAAGGAGGCAAAGCGACGGGTACTGCGTTACTTCTGGATGAACTCGCGTAACTGATCAGCACGCTGAGTTGCAAGACTTGCCCCTGAGGAATCGCCGCGTTTATCACGGGATATCGCAATCACTCGCCAATTACGCTCCTGCAGGCGCGCATTACGACTAGCGATGCTATTCGATTTAGCCGCCAGGCTCTCGGCCTCCTCAAAACGCTCCTGTTCGATCCGCAGGCTGGCCAACCGGCTGTAGAGATAGGCGTTGCGGGGTTCGATATGAAGCGCACGTTCCAGAATTGCGGCTGCATCATCGACCTTGCCCGCATTTGCCGCCGCGGTGGACTGTTTCAAAAGTGCGAGAACGGCTTTGCCACTGGCAATGCTCAGGTCGTCAGAAGACTCAACGACAAAATCTTCTTCTCTGGGCATGGTTTGGCTGGCTGCAGCTGCAACTGGGTCAGCACTGAATACACCATCTTTATAGGCACAACCACCGACCAGCAGGATCAGACAGGTAGCTGCAGTATAACCAAGCGAATTACCCAGCATTATCTAAACATATCCAGCAGCCAGTGCCGACTGCGTGAACGCTGCTCACCATCTTCACAGGGTTCAAAATCGCCTGGCACCGTACCTCTAATAAAGGGAACGAGTACCATTTCGTCGCAATCCTCATCATCATGCTCGATCTCAGTAATATCCAGCGGCACCATAATGACTGATTCTGGCTTAACAGGTTCAAAGCTTTCCAGGTCCAGATCATTCATTACCTGGGTCCACACCTGTAATGCCCCTGATGCCCCGGTCAGGCGTGAAGGCTTATTGTTGTCACGGCCTACCCAGGCAACGGCAAGTCGATTCCCGCTATAACCGGCAAACCAACTATCACGTAAATCATCCGTCGTACCTGTCTTACCCGCCAGGTTGATATCTCTGGAAATAATATTATAGGCAGAGGCTGCTGTGCCCTCCCGAACAACTCTCTGCATGGCCCAGTTGAGCTGATAGACAGCGCCTTCATCGTAGGCCTGACGCAGGCGCAGCTGATAGCGAGTCAAGGGTTCGCCATCCTTGCTCAAGACAGAGTTGATCGACAGTAGTGGCGTGTAATACCCCCCGGCCGCCAGGGTGTTATACACCTGGGCCACCTCGAGTGGTGCCATTTCCACGGTACCCAGAGCCAGTGAAGGCACTGCCATAGGGGTATTCTTGTAGCCGAGACGTTTAAGAGTATCCACCACTGCTGGAATACCAACATCAATGCCCAGACGGACCGTCGCGACGTTATAGCTTTTAACCAGAGCGACCC
>JBFKKS010000173.1:0-5333 GCA_041630955.1 Nevskiales bacterium | reverse complement strand
GCGGCGTTGGCAATAAATCCGCGCCCTCATCGCTATGGCTACATACGCAGAGCAGGGTCTCGCGGCTATTGCCCAGGGCGCTCCTGATTCGTTGCTGTTGCTGTCTCAGCAGGCTGTCGGCCCTGGCTTCCGGCACACCCGCGGCGATCTGTACGTCGATCGGCAGGAACGGGGTGGCGGAGGCCGTACCGGGATAAATATCTGCGCTGGCACCGGTAATGATCAGCAGGTCACCATCCTGGTCCAGGCGCACATCGTCCAGGTCGCGTGGTGACAGGATATGGACGGGTTGCTGGTGTTCGGCTCGCGGGGTGAAGCGGCGTTGGCAGAGCTCGTTCAGCCATTTGCGTGCATTGCCAATGCTGATGCTGCCGAGCATGGCATCCAGCGAGGCCAGTCGCGCCAGCTCAGCGCGGAATTCCTGCACATGCTGCCAGGCTGCTGATGACAGGGTGTTTTCACCTGGCCAGCCCATGATGTCCAGGCGTATTTGAAAGTGCTGCGCCCAGGCACTGGGCAGGGCATTGCGAGGTTCAGCTCGAATGACGTCCTTAAGCTGGCTCAGGCAGGCGAGCAGTGGCTGATGCTCATCTTTATACAGTTCCTGCAACAGGACATGCAGGGAAGGCTGCGGGTAACCCCGCTCGCGTAGTTTGAAATCCAGCCGGGCAGTGAGTTCGCGTGCCTGATCTGACCATAGCGTGGCGGATAACAGTACACGGCTGATGATTTCGGGGCGGTTGTTGCGTTCATCCAGCGTGATCAGCGCCAGTGCTACATCAATCCACGGGTTTTCGTTCAGCGGGTGGCCATTCTGCCAGCGCCATGGCACGGCATCGGCACCACCGGCCTGTCTCAGCCAGGGCGCGACGAGATCAGTCAGCGCGGCCTGTAGTGATGCCTGTGATGCGTTGTCGTCCGGGCAAACGATGAGAATGCGTGGCAGGTGGTTCTCGTCATCGATAGTGGCCTGCAGGCGCTCTCGCACGCAACGCGCAACATACCGGTATTGCGCACGGTTATCGGGAAAGGCCAGGCCTGATGCCAGGGGCTGAGAGATCGGATCGTACGCATGGTGGCTAACGCGCCCGTACTCGCAGAGGGTATCCAGCAGGGACTGTTCGAGAACGTTGTTGGTGGTGTTTCTGAAGCCCTGCAGCGTGATCGGCGTGGAAAGCGACAGCGTGCCATCCTGTATCCATTGACGCACGATGCTGTAGAGGTCTTCAGGCAACAGCCAGCGCTGGTCCTGCATGCGCTGGCGCACCTGCGTATGCCAGCCTAGCCAGGCGCGGTGCTCATCGGTCCAAGGGGTCACCGACCTGGGGTCAATGCCCCACTGTGCGGCCACCCGCGCGGCCTGCATGGCTTCACGTGCGCAGCTACGCGGGGAAATCAGGTTGTGATCAACGGTCTCGACCGCTTCAAGCCACAGGGCCAGTTGCTGGCTGCTGTTGAGAAGCTGCTCGGCAGGCCAGCTGGCCGTCCAGCTATCCTGCACCCATTGGCGCAGGCTCTTGATCTGTGGGGTTTGCCACACCGTTGCGCCAGACTGGCGTTGCCGAACCGCAAACTCCTCGCGTAGTGCGCGGGCAAGGCGGTCGGTCGGGGTAAGCGTGAGGCCGGCGGCGTTCACCGTCTATCCGGCCAGGGTGCTAGCGTTCGAGGTACTGGAGTTTGTCCGGCTTGCCGTCCCACTCGGTCGCATCGGCCGGGTGCTCTTTTTGCTCGGTAATCACGGGCCATTCCTTGGTCAGAACCGCGTTCAATTCCAGGAAATGCGCCTGTTCTTCAGGTAGATCGTCTTCAGAGAAGATGGCATTGGCCGGGCATTCGGGCTCGCACAGTGTGCAGTCGATACATTCTTCCGGGTCGATGACAAGGAAGTTCGGACCTTCATGGAAACAATCGACAGGGCAGACTTCCACACAGTCGGTGTATTTGCACTTGATGCAGTTTTCGGTCACCACAAAGGTCATGTTCAGGCTCCAGCAGGACTAGGTCGACTTTATCAGGCGCCAATTCTAGTCGACTGGGACGCGACTGGCGAGACACTGGCCTGTGAAAATACCGGATCAGGCAAAAACCCAACGGTGGCGGGCAGTGAAATTCCACAAAAATGCGGTGCCGGTGGCGATGATTTTGGATGCCATGGGATGCACCTGGGCCAGATCGATCAACAGATAGAGAACTAAAAGATTGATCACCAGGCCTATCCCACTGACGACATAGACCAGCGCGACTTCAGTATGTCGTGCATGCCTGCCGCCACGAAAGACGACTATCAGGCCGAGGAGATAATTGACCAGCGTTGAGAATAGAAATGCGACCGTGGCTGCGACGAGGTAGTGAAAGCCGGCCTGGAAAAGCAGCAGCGCAAACAGGGCCCATTCAGTGAGTGCTGCAGCGCCGCCAACAAAGAAATATCTGAATAGCCTTGTCGCAACCACGCGGTGTGGCTCGATATTGATTCTCATGAACTCCAGCACGGAAAAATTGGCCATGGCTGCAGCTATTTACGCCAAAGGTTGTACTTGAGGATTGCATAGAGTGCGCGGAAACCATCCCGCCAGCCGATTTTCTTACCGTCAGCATAGGTGCGGCCAAAGTACGAAATACCGACTTCATAAATCACACAATCAAGGCGGGCAACCTTGGCGGTAATCTCTGGTTCGAAGCCGAAGCGGTTCTCTTCTATGGTAATCCTTTCAAGTACTTCTCGTTTGAAGACCATGAAGCAGGTTTCCATGTCTGTGAGATTGAGGTTGGTCAGCATGTTGGAAAGGAGCGTCAATACCCGATTGCCTACCATGTGCCAGAAATAGACAACCCGATGTGGCTGGCCGCCCGCGAAGCGTGATCCGTACACCACATCAGCCCGACCTTTGATTATGGGATCGAGCAGGCGCGGGTATTCCTGGGGGTCGTATTCAAGGTCGGCGTCCTGAACAATGACCACGTCTCCGGTGACTTCTTTAAATCCTGTTCTGAGCGCGGCGCCTTTGCCAAGATTCTTCTCGTGATAGAGAACGCGGGAAACCTCGTTTTCCAGTTCGTTTCTTAGCAACTCACGCGTGCCGTCAGTTGAGCAATCATCCACAACGATAATTTCCGGGTTTGTGAGCGGGGCTCCTTTCACCAGGTTAATCAGTTGTTTAATCGTTGCTACTTCGTTGTAGCAGGGAATAACGATCGAAACCTTCATGTCTTGTGAGAACCCTGTTTAACAAGAGATGACCGGATGGTTGTGATCAGCAGCCACGCGGCTACCGCTGCCATGCTGTAGAGCATCGGACGCAGCGGCACCGAATAACGCGGGAACGGCGCACCGATGATATGGATGGCAACATAGTAAATCAGCAGTAGCGATAGTGCCCGGAGCGGGAAACTCATCGCGCCCATGGTTTTTGCCGCTGATGGGAGCCACACGCATAAACAACCAATGGCAGCCAGTGCCGTTAGGGGCCAATGGGCCATTCTGGCGATCATATGCGTGAAACGAAACACGTCCTGATTTGCATAGGGTGTGCGTAGTACTTCGTAGACGAAGGAATCACCCATGCCCTGGATGATGTCCCAGGACAGAAAAATCATGGGCTTGCCCAGCAGGTACCAGCGCAGGTGTTCCATGGGCTGCTCCTGAAAGCGCACTGCTATTGCCTGGATAACCGAATCCATGCTGGCGGCGATCGCTTTCGCTTCCGGGTCAAACCGGTAGGGGAAGCCATAGCTTTGAGGATCAAAGTTGTACATGAACCCCGGGTACATGCCGTGATGAAGGAAGTTGATCATTAACCTGGGGTCACTGGCTTGGCCCATTACCAATAAGTTGCGTATGACCCAGGGTGAGAACAAGAGGAAAAAGCCCAGCACCATAAGCCCTGCCATTACCAGGGCTTGCTTGCGTGGCATGTGTAGCACCATCAGGCCTATGAGCAGAATGGGGAAATACTGGATGCTGGGTCGTATGAGCGCGGTTGCACCTATTAACATGCCGACAAGCAGCCACATCCAGCCGGAGCTGGATCGGTAGGCGTAACACAAGGCCAGGAACAAGGCGGCCATTGAAAATGCAAACAGGGCTTCAGTTAACAGGTAGACATTCGCATTGATCAAATGTGGGCTGATCGCAGTAAATGCAGCTGCAACCAGTCCCCAGCCCGTGGTGCTGATGTGGCGACAGGTAAAAAACACCAGTAGTACGGTTAGTCCGCTGAGCAGAGTTTGCGCCATCAAGGCTCGATCGATTTCCGCCTGTTCCAGCTTGTTGATGAACATCGAGAGGAACAGCGGGTAGCCGGGGGTGCGCACGGCATCGGGAGGCGGTGCTTCTTTGTTATTAAAGCCCCTGTCTGACAGGGAGTAGGTGTCGTGGTTACTCAGATTGTAGGCATACAGGATGTATTGCCGCGCATCTGCACGGATGGGGTGGTTGACGACGGTTTCCTGCAGGGCAATCAACCTGAGGCCAAAGCCCAGGCAAACAATCAGGGCGAGGGCAGCAAACACGCACAGCCTTTGCAGGGTCGGGGTTGATTCGGCTTGTTCAATCATGCTGGTTTTTGGCATCGTTTATTGTCTTTTTGTAAAGGGCTTTTCTTGCCCGTATGGATTGATGTGTGGTGTGCTCTGTACTAGCGCTGGCCGGTATTTTCGGGCACCAGTTTTCGCGGTGGGCGCGCCAGAATATCGTGAGTATGCATGCCGAATTGACCGCGCTGCCGATCTTCAAAATACCAGCGCAGGGTGTGCGCAACCGTCGGGAAGGCGAGATCATCCCATGGTATGTCGGCTTCCTGGTAGAGGGCCACGTGGGTGCTTTCTGCGCCGGCACTGAATTCGGGTTCAAGCAGCCGTGCGCGGTAGAACATGTGAATCTGGCCGATATAGGGCACGCCGATAATAGAAAAAAGTTCGCCGACCTCGACAATCGCATTGGCCTCTTCGAGGGTTTCGCGCGCGCCGCCCTGGCGGGTGGTTTCCTCGTGTTCCAGGAAGCCGGCCGGCAGGGTCCAGAAACCCGCCCGCGGCTCGATGGCGCGTTTACACAACAGGATACGTCCTTCCCACTCGGGAATGCAGCCCACCACCACATTGGGATTGCTGTAGTGGATGGTCTCGCAGGCCGGGCAGACAGCACGCTGCCGATTGTCACCGTCAGGCACGCGTTGTACGACTTTTTCGCCGCAGTTGCTACAGAAGTTCATGCGCGCAGTGTAGCCTTAGCCTGTGGCTGATCGCCACGCCAAGGGGTGTCCGGATGTTTGATTTTTATGTGCAGCATGAGTACTGGTTTGCGGCTGCCCAACTGATTCTTGCCATGCTGGGTATGG
>JBFKKS010000172.1:0-5363 GCA_041630955.1 Nevskiales bacterium | reverse complement strand
CAGTTTGACCACATGGTCTTCGGCACCACTGGTTTCGATAATCAACCCGTCTTTGTATGCCTGCCGCGTAATGTTGTCGGCAATCTCGCCATTGACGCAGTTAATGCCCTGGAACATGCCGCGCCCATGCACATAGAAATTGTCATCGCCATAGCGCTCGCAAATCTGATCCAGTCGCTGCGATATGTATTCACCCTTGCGCTTGATCTCTTGCGCGAAGCGGTCATCCGACCAGTAATGTTCAATAGCCGCTGTTGCCGTAATAAAGGCATGGTTATTGCCGCGGAAAGTGCCGTTATGTTCGCCCGGCTTCCATTGGTCCAGATCGGGTCGCATTAAAACCACCGCCATCGGCAGGCCATAGCCGCTGAGTGATTTGGAAAGGGTGACGATATCCGGCTGAATGTCCGCTGGTTCAAAGCTGAAGAATGTGCCCGTACGGCCACAGCCCGCCTGGATGTCATCCACAATCAGCAAAACCTCGTGCTTGCGACACACGGTCTGCAGGTTTCGCAGCCACTCGTACGATGCCACGTTGACACCACCTTCCCCCTGGACAGTTTCAACAATCACGGCGGCGGGCTTGTCGATGCCACTACTGGAGTCGCTCAGCACCTTGTCCAGGTACTCGGTCGTATCGACCTGATCGCCCATATAGCCGTCATAGGGCATGCGATCGACGCCAGGCAGCATCACGCCCGCACCCCCGCGATGATGGGCGTTACCCGTGATGGCCAATGAGCCCAGAGTCTGGCCATGGTAGCCATTGGTAAACGAAATGATGTTCTCGCGTCCCGTGAACTTGCGTGCCGTCTTCATGGCGGCTTCGACAGCATTCGTACCCGTCGGGCCTGTGAACATCACGATATATTCAAGATCACGCGGTTGCAGGATGTGCTTTTTGAAAGCCTCCAGAAAATCGCGCTTGGCCGCCGTGTGCAGGTCCAGCCCATGGGTGATGCCATCATCCATGATGTACTCGATCAGTTTTTTCTTAAATACCGGATTGTTATGCCCATAGTTGAGGGATCCCGCTCCGGACAGGAAATCAAGATATTCATTGCCCTCATCATCATAAATATGCTCTCCCTGCGCCTTATTGAATAAGCGCGGGAATGAGCGGGCATAACTGCGCACTTCGGATTCAATTTCATTAAAGATTTTCATTTCTAATACTCAATAGGTTTGGAAATAGGGATTTATGCTTGGTCTGGCTGTTTGAATGGCCCGACTCTCAGCAGCTTTTCGCTGTCGTGACGACCGCCAAAATGCTTATCACGGTCATAAGCCATGCTCACATGCGACTGCGCCTCCAGCTTCTCAGCCAGCCCGTTAAACAAGGCCCATGAGGCTGCGTTGTCCGGGGTAATGGTGGTCTGGAGGTAGCGTGTAGTACGGCAGTTGGAACGCCCCAGCAGGCTCATCAACATGCGGGTTGCCAAACCCTGACCGCGCCCTTTTTCAGACACGGCGACCTGCCAGATGAACAACGTATCGGGCTGTTCAGGCAAGTGATAACCGGAGATAAAGCCGAGGAGTTCCTCGCCCTGCCAGGCGGCAATGCTGGTATCAGCAAAATGCGAGCACTGCAGCAGGTTGCAATAAAGGGAATTGGTATCCAGCGGTTTGCACACCGCCACCAAATCATGGACAGCCACTCCATCTTCCGTGATGGGTCGCGTTAAGCGTATGTCAGAGTCAATAAAACCGATGGTAATTTACCTGGATTTTCCCTTCCTGAATGAAATAGCTCTTCACTGAGCCGACACAGGTTAACACATCGTGCCATCAGAAAATAGTGTTATTAATCATTTGGTTGCAATCACGCAGTATGAAGGCGCACCAATTATGTGCATTGACATTGAAGGCAACCATCGAAAGTTTCAGCCTAGTCAGTGGGTTGGCGGCGTCCAGGGGGAAAGGTGCGAGTCAATAAAACCAGCGCCTTAGACAGCTATCATGAAAGCAGCAGAGCGGGTTAAATATCCGCAGCGAAGCCGACACTGAAAACAAGAGGGTTATTCAGGCAAGGTCCAAAGGCAGGTCAATTTCAAAGCGGACACCCTGGCCCACATCACTCGTAAGAGAAATAGTTCCCTGCAGCTTTTCTTCAACTATTTGTCTTACCAGGTGTAGCCCCAGACCCGTGCCGCCCTGTCCTTTTCGCGTGGTGTAGAAAGGCTCGTATACTTTCTGTACGTCCCTGGCAGGAACCCCCTTTCCATTATCCGTGTACGTCAACCGCACAGAGTCCTCTGCCATATCGACTTTGATCAGGATTGTTCCGCCTACCGATTCATCAAACCCATGGATGAGAGAGTTATTGATCAGATTAATGATGATCTGAGAAAAACCACCGGGCACCGTCGTGATTGAAACCTCTTCCGGACATTCAATCTCGATCTTATGTTTAGTGTTTTTATAAGTAGGCCGTAGGTAAATGAGAATTTCTTCAAGATAGTCGGCCAGTTTTATTTTTCTTACTTCATCAGTTGCCCGGTCAACCGATACATCCCGGTAACTCTTGATCAATTGGGCTGCCCTGTTCAGATTCCCCTCAATGATTTTTGATGCTTCATTAACCATCAAAAGGAATTTCGACAGTTCCTTTGGGTCGGCCTCTGTGCTTTGCCCCGCTCCGCCCAGATCTTTGAATCGACCTGCAATCGTAGAAGCCGCCGTTATGGCAATGCCTATTGGCGTATTCAGCTCATGAGCCAGCCCGCTCATCATGCCTCCAAGTGAAGCCAGCTTTTCTGATTCAACCAACTGAATTTGAGTCTGCTTCAAATGCCCTAGTGCATCCCGGAGTTCGCCGGCTGCGGTCCTGGCCCGGTAAGCCGATCCTGTTACGTACAAAATGAAGACGCCAAGCAGTCCAGTAAAGGTCAGCCCCGAGGCCAGTATTGCCCAGGGCACCAAAGTACGCGAAGCCGCCAGCAAGTCCTGGTTGGCTACTATCGAAACGCCCCATTTACGATTACCGACATCTAGTTCTTGATCCCAGCTGAACTGATCGACTCTTTTACCGGCCACACTCTCCGGCCAGAATTCTGTAGTACTTAATAATTTTTCTGGTTTTCCGTCTTCATTGTATTCAGCCAGTGAAAGTACAACGCCTTCCACTTCATCTTTGGTAATAACAGCCTTGACCAGATCACCAATACGAAAAACCAGGTCGAGCAGGCCGATTAATTGGTTGGGGTCGTCCTTTGAATAATAGGCCAGGAACATGATGATGGCTTTTTGGTTGCCTGATTCCTGAACCAGGGTAATAGACTCAGTACTGGTGATGCCGCGTGTCTTGATGGCCAAATCAATGGCCTGAAGGCGCTGTTGATTTGAACTCAGATCAAGCCCAAGCGCCTTTTCATTACCCTTCATCGGCTCAATATAGTAGACAGGGAAATAGCGCTCTTTTTCCATGGCGGGTCGTAACTGTCCGCCCGCTATTTCTGTAAAGGTGAACGCTGTCAGGCCATCATCAATTGCCGTACGTTCCATTTCCTCACGCTGCGATTGGTCTACTAGGGGAACCCAGGCCAGGGCTTGTATGGACTTATGCTTTTGAAGTGGCCACTGCACAAAGGTTGCAAATTCATCCCGGGTAACCTCTTCAGAGCCTTGCATGAAGGAGACTAATGCGCGCAATACTTCCTGTGGACTGGATATTGCCAACTCAAGCTTCTGATAGAGCTTTTCTGCCTTCCGCTGGAAATGGTTGCTCTGTTGAGCCACCTCCCATTGGCTGGATAAGACAAACATCACAACGATAGCAATAAAGCTGACAATCAGCGGAATCGTCACGCTCAAGCGTCGTGTCGGCCATATGCCCTCATCATCCGACAACAAGGTCAGCAACAGAACGGTAAATATCAAAATACCGATTGCATCCCCTGTCCACCAGGTGGCCCAGTTGATCAGATAATTGTCTGGCGCAATGATTCCGGCAAATAACAGTGTCCCAGTACCGATACTTGCATTCACCATACTGCTCAGACCCGCGCCCAGCAGCACAAACCGGAACACGCTTTGAAATGTATCCAGTTCGGGCCTGGGAGAGATGAATACTCGAATCAGCAAACCGCCCACATAAGCCTGGATGGCTGCCCCCAGGCCAATGAATGAAGGTACGATCAGTGACTTGAGCAATTGGTCCGGGCTACTGCCGTCAAACCCCATACTGAGGTTGACGAAAAATGACCCTAAAAAAACGCCCCAGCATGCCGAATTGCCCTTCAGCAAAACTGCCGCCAGGGCTACTCCTGCTGCAGGCCATACGGCAGTTGCGTAGCCAGGGGGAATGGCCAGCATCAGGCCCAACTTACCCGCAACAAAGTAGGTAAGTGCTGTAGCGAGAATGACTACGGAATCAGATCTAGTAGATATTATTCTGACCAACACTTATACCGTCCAATTTTATCTGGACAGGCTAGCCAAATATGGCTTTTATTGATATGGCAAATTCCCTACAAACAATGAGTGCCAGAATATTCCCGGGGAAGTCCTTTGCTCACAATCTAGCCTCGACTACCGCCTTGCACTGAGGGCTGATACCGCCTGATTACATAGCTGATCAGTAGCCAGCAGGTGATGCCGGCAAAAGCACCTGCAATCAGCCACAGAAAGCGTGAATAGGGCCGTGCTTCGTTGGTTCCTGCTTCTTGACCGGTATGCGGCTTTGCCGGTGCTGTTCCAGTGGCTACCTCTTTGCTAGCCTTGCCAGTCGTTTCCTCTGCCTGCTCATTTGAAGCAAGATCTGTCAGATCGTCAATGCCTTTTTCAGACAGCAACTGCTGGACATAACTGGGAGGCTCGTTGGCCTGCTTGATCTGTTTAGCCCATGCCTCACCATGGCTTTTAACGCGTTGTGCGTTCAGACCACAGGCCTCCAGGGTGTCAAACATAAGCAAGGCAGTCGCCTTCAGGTAAGCGACCGTGTTGATACAATTTACCGATCCGGCTTTGAGCCCGGCATTCGCCGACACCGCGTATTGCGAAAGATCAGCCCAGGTTACGGACAGAGTGTTGGCATCCGTTCGCTGCAGAGCATAGCGTTGGGATTCGCCCACAATTTCAGCCCCGTGCTCAAATAAGCGGGCCTCCAGCTGGGTCAACGGATCGTCGCCATGGCCGCTCGCGGTCAGCTTCGGTACATAAATCAGATAGTAGAGCGGCTCGGACTTATCCTCACCTGGCTTGACCTGGTAAACATTGCTGGCATTGATGGTTCGCCTGAACAGCGCCACCATTCTGCGTTCCTGCAACACTGGCAGTGACCCAAGCGGGATGGTTTTGTAGTCGGCCAGTTCATAGCCCGCAGGAATCGGCACGACAATTTCCACGTTCCCGATCTTCAGGGT
>JBFKKS010000171.1:0-5413 GCA_041630955.1 Nevskiales bacterium | reverse complement strand
CCTAATAAAGAAGCAAATAACCCTGAAAATAGAGATACAAATGGAATCACATTAAACGCGGCAAAAAGAATAAGCAGTATTCCGAATGTTCGGTCACCAAGCCTTTCGGTCAGTGCATACAGGGTAATTTTCTCTCCTTTACACTGCTCTGCCAGTGATAAAAAAACATCAGAAGTGCGATGCCGGTGGTAAGCCGGAATCGAAAATAATTTTGGGTTTTCTGGCGGGGTGTTTGTCAAAGCTGTACTGCGTTTTAAAAAAGAAGAGTATGGACTCTAACGCCTGAGTTCAGCGGCGCATGAAGTGATGCCTGTTTTTTCCGTAGTAAAAATAGGTGGCCTGTCAAAGATTCGCTGCAAGGATTTGTCAGGCACGCGCCCGCGTACGCCAAAGTTGCTTGATGAGGTGGATGATAAATGCAACCTGGCTGCGCCAGTAACCAACGTACTTGGGAAGGTCATCTTCAGCGTCTCGAACCCTACGGTTGTAGAACACGTGCATCGCAGAAGGTACGACGACTTCTGGGGGCAGATTTGCCGTGGGTACCATGATGAGTTTCGGGAATGGAAAAATATTCATCCGTTCAAGCGCGGCACCACCGCATTGTTTGCACTTTCCGCGCTGGACAGAGGGCGGCGGCCGGTACGCCTGAAAATCTACAGTATCTTCTGATTCCAGGCTGATGCTGGATGCTCGGAAAACACACATATCTGAGAAGGGTGACTGGGTGAATTGCTGGCAGATTGTGCAGTGACAAGACACGCGAGCAATCGCAGGGGCTGAAACAGTGAATGAGGCTGCTCCACATTTGCAACTGGCTTTCGTCTCGTTCGTTCCTGACATCTTGTATCCCCGTGTCTATCGCCGAGTTAGGAGGCGCGCCCATAAGGGTGCTTCCCGACGTAAGCTAACATGAGCGAATTGTTATGCGGCACGGAACTCAACTTTTTGCACAGCATCAAGATTGACTGATTGCCGGGCCTGCCACAGGTCAAAGTTATCTTGCATGGTTAGCCAGCTCTCAGGGCTTCGGCCTAAAGCCTTGGAAAGGCGTAGCGCCATTTCGGAGCTAATACCGCTCGTGCCGTTTAATACACGATTAAGTGTGGAGGGCGATACACAAAGCTTGGCAGAAAGTTGCCTGCCCGTAATCGCGAATGGCTCCAGATAGACTTCCCGGATGAACTCCCCGGGGTGCGGAGGATTGTGCATAGTCATCAGTGATAATCCTCGTAATCAAGTACGAATGCATGGCCATCACGAAACTCAAATGTAATGCGCCAATTTCCATTTACCCAGATAGACCAACGGCCTTTATCTGAACCTTTAAGTGGATGCAGCTTGAAACCGGGGATGTCCATGTCTTCAATAACTGAGGCGGTATCCAAAGCGACAAGTTGCATTCTTAGCCGCTTCGCATGTTTTGACTGAATTCCCGACTTTGAGCCGGTCTCGAAATACTTCTTCAGCCCTTTATGGCGGAACGACTTAAGCATGCATTGAATATAGCATGTTGCGCATCACGCAACAAGTGCCGTATAACGCCTGAGTCGAGCCGCCCTTGATACGACGCCCGGGGCTGCGGCAGCAGCCGCGGGTGACGGGTCAAGGGTCGGCTCCAACGACTAGTTAGGAGGCACCTGCGTCTCGTATCTCTTTATTAACGACAGCAATAAACTCTGGCCCATACAGGTGTTTTCCGAACGTATTCCACCATTGCAGGCCTCCTGGGCTGTGAATGAAATAGCGGAACGTGATCAGATTCTCAAGAAAATCGGACTCTGGAACGGACCCATTTCTGAACTGAAAATGCGCTGCTGAAAACGAGCCGAAAGCAAGGCTCAATAGGTTTGAAAATCGATGATAGTCCTCACGTGACAAAGACGCTGGATCCTTACGGCCGCGAACCATTATGTCTTGAAGCTCTGGGTGCTGGAGGAGCAAGACGTAATAATCAAGTTGAAACCTTGCAGAAACGAGTTTTGAAGCCACTGCCGATGCACGAGTGCTAGCACGAATCTGGAGTGTCAAGTAGACAAGCGATGCGATGACGCCGCCGGCGCCAAGGACTTGACCAATCGCGGCAACTGCTTCCCAGTTCATTTGTACTGCCTCCTAACGCTTGAGCTCAGGGGCGTTTGAGGCGACGCTTGCCTTGCGGTAGCAAGGCAAGTGGCGGGTCAAACGTCCGCTGCAACGATTTGTTAGCCACGTGCTGGTACTGGCTCCAGAGCTTCGGCTGAAACGATCTTTCGCGCCCAGTTGTCAATCCATTCGGCCACTGCTTCCCAGCCTGGAACGGCCATTAGGGAGTGAGGCATTCCGGGGAAGATTTTCGGCTCCACTCCGTAGGCTTTGGCGGTCTGCTGAACTTCTCGTACAGAAATCAACGTATCCAACTCCCCGCCAATCACGCAGATGGGAGACTTGTTTTTGCTGGGCTTCGGCAATCCTCTGGGACCGCCCATTTGCATAGACGCTCTAAATGATTCTTGACCGATCATTTCATGATGCTTCGCCGCGACCTCAGGGTCGACCTTGCCGGAATACCCAATCCAAGCGACCATTTCAGGCTTGCGCACGAGCATGTATGTGTTCCGTGTCAATATCGAAGCCATCATGCTAAATGGGTATTTCCTCGCCATTCTTAGCGTAATAAGTTTATTGCCGGTGTGTGGAGCTGACGCAAGCAACACAGCGCCTGGCACCTCGTGATTCTCAAGGAACTTCTGGATGACAAAGCCACCCATGGAATGCCCCACGAGTATAGGAGGCCTATCCAGACCATCTACTACCTGTCTAATGTCTTCTACGTAATCCCGGATTGACGTGTTGCGCAAGTTGGATGCCCCGTCACTCTTACCGTGCCCTCGAAGGCTAACGGCGTGTGTTTCCCAGCCGCGGGATGGGAAGTAATCCAGAAAGTTGTCCTCCCAGCACCATGCTCCGTGCCATGCACCGTGTATCAGGACGATTGGGGTATCTGAAATCCGTACATCCGGCATCTTTACGATAGTTTCTAGGTTCATGCTTTGTTCTCGTTATTCATATAAGTGGCTAACGCCTGAGTTCAGCGGCGGGTCAAACGTGCAGCAACGACTTGTTGGTCCACATCGCACCGACTATAAATTGAAAATGCGACATGCGTTTCCGCCCAGGAAAAGTTCTCGAACTTCATCCCCTAATGCCAGCTGGTCAAGATCTTCGAGTGCCTTGGAAGGCATGATCATTGGGTAGTTCGTACCGAATAGAACTTTGCTGCGCCCGTGGCCACGCATGTACTCCACCAAAGCCTGCGGATACCTCTTGGCAGTATACGCAGACGTGTCGATGTAAACGTTTGGATGTTTCGTGGCTACCGCTATCGCCTCATCTGTCCAGGGGTAACCAATGTGCCCGGCAACTATGTCCAACTCCGGAAAATCCAATGCCACCTGGTCCAGGTAGATTGGCCTGCCGACCTCTGATGGCATCAGCGGCCCCGTGTGACCAATTTGAGTACAAAACGGGATGCCGAGATCGCAGCAGGCGGTGTACACGGGATAGAACCGGCGATCAGTCGGGGGCGCTTCCCATAGCCACGGCAAGACCCTGATGGCCTTGAACCCAAGCTCGTTGACGCAACGGCGAATTTCCCGAACTGCATCCATGGGCTTGGATATATCTACCGACCCAACGCCAACCAGCCTGTCTGGCGCCTCAGCCACGAAACCCGCAACTTCGTCATTGGAGATCATGACATTGCGCGGCGCAACCCACGCTGAAATCAGGCTTCTATCCACACCAGCTTGATCCATCATCCCGACGGTCATCTTCACTGGTATTTCCACTGTTGGCATAGGCATCTTTGTCCAACGGCGGAGTGACTCGAAGATCGGGTCTTGTGCATGTCGTAATGTGGGGTGCTGTGCCCAGGCGTCAATAATCATCGAATTTCTCTAGTGGCCCAACGTCTTGGTTTAGCGACGCGGCCGCCGCAAGGCGGATGCGTCCGTCTGCAATCACTTGTTATACAGCACCGGCAGGCACGCATTAATACTTGAATTAATTGTATTCCTTCACGGCAAGCATGGCGTACCCATTCCACTTCAGTGTGGCCATGACCAGCAATGCGGCGAACATCATTGGGCCTTGTAGGGATGAACCTCCCAGGGCCCTTGGCCGGTAATCTGGATGGTCGTCGGCTTATCCGACCAAACAAAATGAACGGCATCGGGGGCGTTGACGTAGTAGTCACCGGTATAGAAACCGTTGCCGATGCCTTTGTCCACGGCGGTGCCGAAGCCAACGTGGATTTCACCCTCCAGCACGGTCACGCGCTCTGCCCGCGGATGCGTATGCGGCGGCATCACGAATGGCTCGCTGGTGCGGATGCGCAGTGTGAACAGGCCGCTGAGGCGTGGGTTTCCCTCCAGAACCGCCATCTCGCAACCTTTTGGTAGCGTGGGCGGGCAGGGGCCGTACGGCAATTCGCCCTGGCGGCGGACGAGCTGTTGCTGTCCTGGCGCGAACGGGCCTGATTGCTCAGGTTCCGGTACCGGAGGCACCGCCTCGGCGATCGCAGCACCCGGGATAAGGGCACCGGAGCAGGCGATCAGAGCGACGGTCAGCTTCATCTGAATTCCTGTTTGCATGAGAACTTTGAGTATAGCGCGGCGCGTGTCTATTCATTTCGAGGCTATTTTGGCTCACGCCACATCCGCCACAGCGGCGGCGATCCTTTGCCAAGTGTGAACTCTTCAGTGACTTCGAATCCGTGACGCTCATAAAGCCGGCGGTTGATTGGCGAAGAGGCCTCCAGATAGGCCGGTATGGATTCTCGATCACAGCGTTGCAGGACGGGCGCCAGCAGAGCGGACCCAATTCCCTTTCCCTGCCACTCGGGGTCGACGCCGGCAAATGGAAGGTAAAAGTGGTGTTCCTTCGGATGGTTCGATTCCATGGCAGCGATGGCGCGGAGCGCCGGTCCGACAGACCGACCGAGCGCCATGGCCATACCGGGAAGCAACAGGATCTGCCGAAACGCGCTGACCTCCCATCCGTCTGGGGGCAGCCACACAGCGGCTCCTGCCTGCCCATCGGTTGTGAGGCACTCGTTCTGATGGAACCACAACTTGCGCAGAGAGAAATGAAAGAAGCGCTCAACGAGCATGAGCCGCCGCCCGTCATCGGGGAAGACCCAGCGCATCGGAGGATCGTCGTAAAACGCACGCGCCAGAACGGCAGCAACTTCGCGAAGTTCGCCAGCGTTGACCTTGCGGACTGATTGCACTTCGCGCTGCTTTTCTTCAGCCGTCACGGGCGGGGCTTTAGTAGTGTTCATGATGTGAATGTCGCGCCGTATAAAGCGCCTAACGCCTGAGCTCAGGTGCGTTTGAGGCGACGCCCGCTTTTGCGATAGCAAAAGTGGGTG
>JBFKKS010000170.1:0-5441 GCA_041630955.1 Nevskiales bacterium | reverse complement strand
TCGGAGACTGCACCCGTACTACCGACTACGGCATATCGCATCATGCTGCGCATGAATACTGACTGCGGCAATCGTAAACCTGCGGGTTTCATGTCGCTTCCATCATGTCTTGAAAAGGCTCCGGAATTTTTTCAGCATTCGCCTGGCGTCACGCTGTATCACGATATTCCAGGGTCGATAACCAACCAGGTTATCCAGGGGTTGGTCCACAACCCAGCGCAAATCTTGCCTGAACAACTCTCGATCGCCGGCCGGCAGGGCATAGTACCTGGCCCGCCCCCAGCGCGGCACGATATTGCGCTGATTCACTTCTACAGCTTCAGCCAGGAGTTGCTCGGCCAGTTGCAGATCCCCGTTCAGGTACTCTGGCATATTGAATCGGTAAAGACCCTGGGCCATCAGGTTATTGCCGTCTCCTACATTGCGATCAATCTGTGCCAAACGATCCATCATGGCTACCGCCCGCCTCAATTCCGCGAAGCGCAGCACGCGGCCCATTGACCCGGTACATTCCTCGTAGTCATACAGCACCGCTGCCTTCCAGAAGGTCATTGCTTCAATGTGGCGGTGGTCCAGCTGTTGAAGGGCAAGGGTAAAGCCGATACCACGCCCCCGCCAGACATGCGCGAATCCAGGCACTGTCAGCATGGCTTCTTCGGCATAACGGATGGCAGCTGCATAGGCCGCCTCCTTGCGTAACACCTTATGGGTATAACCCGCGCCCAACAGGGTATAAGCATTGGCCAGGCGAGCACGACTCTCATAATCATCGGGATGCGTCGTGGCATAGGCTTCCAGAAGCTGTATTGCGTGCAGCAGGCTGTCTCGGTTGTCAGACTGAGCATAAGCACGCAGGCCCGAAACCAGGTCGACGGGCTCCTGCGAATATGGGCGCTCGATCGGTGTTTGCCCCGCGCAACCGCACAACAGGGCCACTAACAGGGCGATGCCCGAAATCCTTTTTTGCACCTGCGTCATCATCATCCCTGTACCCCGCATCCTGTTTGCCCAGGAAAACCTGACCAGTGAAGCCCTTTTGCATGGCTTTCGTGCAATAAAAAGTATCTGCTTTACAGATTCAGTTCAATCGTCACCGCTACAAGCAGCTCACATCCACACAGGCCACGTAGCAGCTGTATGACCGCCTCAGTCAACCGAAAAATATTGCTTCTCATTTGCCAGCAAAGCGAGTGCTTCGCGCTGCAGGACAAGGTTCCAGGGCCGGTAACCGCTGAGCTTGTCGAGTGGCTGGACGGTGACCCATTGCAGGTCTTTTCGGAACAACTCGCGATCACCCATTGCCACGGCATAGTACTTGGCCCGTCCCCAGCGAGGCACGATGTTAGTGGGTGAAACGGCGGCAGCCTCCGCCAGGTAGGCGGCTGACTTGCGCTTGTCCCCACCGACGATTTCCGGTTGGGCGAGATAATAAATACCCTGTGAAAACAGGTTATTACCCCACATCGCCTGGCGTTCTATCTGTTCCATTCGATCCATCACGGCCACCGCCTTGCGCAAGCGACCGTAGCTCATGAGCTTGTCCAAAAGTCCCGTACATTCACGGAAATCGTAGAACAGGGCGGTTTTCCAGAATTCCATGGCCTCGAAATGCGCCTTGCCCAGGGTCTGCAAGGCCGACTCAAAGGACTCCCCTGCCGCCCGCTGCGCCCTGAAGGCCGGTACGGTCAGCATGGCCGCCTCGCCGTAACGCATCGCCGCAGCGTAGGCGGTCGCCTTGTCCGCAACGGTGGTGCTGTACCCGGCGCCCAGCAGCGTATAGGCATTTGCCAGCCTCGCACGGCTCGCATAGTCATCCGGATGCTGGGCGGCATAGCGTTCCAGTAGCAGGATCGCACCCTTCAAGCTCTGGTAGCCATCTGCATAGGTATAAGCCGCATTGGCCTCCGCCAGATCCACAGGGGCCTGCGAACCACTCTCCGGTACGGGCGCCGCGCTGCGGCATGCACAGCCGACCTGGAGTACGAGAATCAGCCCAAGTACGCTGCCCCACGACCGGCTACCAAACATAAGGTTAAACATTGCGCCTCCCGGCGGTGGTTTCTGTTAGCAATCACTTGCCTGTTATGCTGCCGTGAGTCTTATATAAATCAGTCCAATGCGCAAAAAACACTTCTGGCGAATCAGCATTCCCGCGCTGCTCATGACCAGCGGCTGTGCCGCACTGTTCCAGCCCAAGACCAACGTCCCTATCCCCTACACGGTGTATGGCGATATCGACCAGGCACAGCACATCACCGTTCTGTTGCCCGGTATTCGGGACCGTTTGGCAGATTTCACCCAGTACGGCTTCATTGATATCGCCCAGCCCCTGCTGGACGCCAACCCGCAGACTGCGCTGATCGCGGTGGATGCACACTGGGGCTATTACAGGGAAAGGGTAATTGATACGCGCCTGGCCGAGGACATCCTTGACCGCTATCCCGACAAGCGGGTTACCTTTGTGGGTATCAGCCTGGGTGGCTTTGGCTCCCTGCTCATGGCCACCAGGCACCCCGATCGTATCCATCGATTGCTGCTGCTCTCACCTTTCATGGGTGAGGACGACTACGACTACCTGCAGCGCCTGCAGAGCGTCGGGCCGGTTGACCAGCCGGGCGATGATGATCTACCCCGCACCCTGAACCAGGTCTGGCAGTTGCTTGCTGATCCGGCGCGTCGGATACCCATCACGCTGGCCTATGGCGAGAGTGACAAGTTCACGCCTTACTATGACCATCTGCGGTCACTGCAGCCCGTCCGGCTGGATTACCTGCCCATCCGGGGTGCGCATGACTGGGATACCTGGCGTAGCCTGTGGACGGCCCTTGCACCGGTCGCGATCAGCGGCAAAGGGGATGTCCAATCCCGTTAGCTGTCGCCCCAGGTGGCCTGCTGCCTAGTCACCGAAATGCAGGTTTTCACTGATCAGACCATTGGGCGGCAGTTGCAGGTAGAAACCCTGGTCGGCCAGCTGCTGCATGACCGTCTCGACCTTCGCGCGCGCCAGCCTGCGATCAGCACTGAGTGTGAGTTCCATCACCTGGGTCAGCATACCCGTGCGCTTGCGCAGCATCTCCGGTAATTCGGCAGGCGCCATATCTGCTCGCAGGTACAGGTACATCTCGGCCTGCTTCGCACAGCGATAAACCACGCATTCCATGCTGCTACACCTTCAGAACCAGCTTGCCGATGTTCTCGCCATGAAACAGCTTGAGCAAGGTCTCCGGGAAAGTTTCGATCCCCTCGACAATGTCCTCCCGGGTCTTGAGCTTGCCCTGTGCCATCCAGCCGGCCATCTGCGTTGCGGCTTCCATGTAACGATCGGCATAGTCGAATACGACGAAGCCCTGCATGCGCGCGCGATTCACTAGCAAAGACATGTAATTACTCGGCCCCTTAACGGCTTCGGTATTGTTGTATTGTGAAATGGCTCCACAGATGGCGATACGTGCGCCCATCGCCAGCCGTGTGAGCACGGTGTCGAGGATGTCGCCGCCGACATTGTCGAAGTACACGTCCACGCCACCGGGACAGTGTTGCTTGAGGCCTGCCTTCAGGTCCTCGTTCTTGTAGTCGATGCAGGCGTCAAAGCCCAGTTCCTCGACCACGTAGCGGCACTTGTCCGGCCCGCCGGCGATCCCTACCGCACGGCAACCCTTGATTTTCGCTATCTGGCCGACGACCTGGCCCACCGCACCGGCTGCACCAGATACCACTACCGTATCGCCCTGCTTCGCCCCGGCCACATCCAGTAAGCCGAAATAGGCGGTCATGCCGGGCATACCCAGCGTGCCGAGGTACACCGGCAGCGGCGCGAGACTGGCATCCACCTTGTTCACGCCCTTGCCATCGGATAGCGCGTATTCCTGCACACCGAACATGCCCAGTACCTGGTCCCCGACGGCAAATTTCGCATGCTTTGACGCGATGACTTCGCCCACCGCACCGGCACGCATGACTTCACCAATACCCACGGGTGGAATATACGACTTGCCCTCGTTCATCCAGCCTCGCATGGCCGGATCCAGCGAAATATAGGCAAGCTTCACCAGTATCTCGCCTTCGCCCGGACTGGGCACCGTGGATTCGGCGAATTCAAAATCGCTGCGCCTGGGTTCGCCTTTCGGGCGGGCGATCAGTTTGTATTGATGGTTGAGCATGGTTTCGTCCTGTCAGGAATGAGCATTAGTGGAATGAATGACGCTTGAGCATCGCGCGTGCCTGCCGCCACTCCGGCAGGAAGTCGTCCATGAAGCCATAGAAACGGGCGTTATGCCCACGCTCCAGTAAATGCACCATTTCATGCACCACGATGTACTCAAGGCATGCCGGTGGCAGGCGAGCCAGTTCCAGATTAATCCAGATACGACTGGCCTTGATATTGCAGGTGCCCCAGCGGGTCTTCATTTTACGGATGCGCCACTCATGCACACGCACCCCCATCAGGGGTTCATAGTGTTGAATCAGGGGCGGAATAAGCAAGGCCAACTGCGAGCGGTACCAACCTTCAAGGGTCGCACGCCGCTGTTCAGTGGTCGCATGCGGCTGCATATAGAGACGCAGGACATCATCGCCATTCAAGCTGACCCTTGGCTGGCTCCGGCTGGGCGCACTGATTTGCAACGGGTATAAGCGCCCCAGGTATGGATGCGCCTCACCGGACTGGTACTGGTATTCAGGCGGCGGCACTACACTGGCCAGGCGCTGCTGGTGTTGACGAATCCAGTCCAGCCGCGACGCCACGAAGCGGCGTATCTCCCGTTCGCTCACCCGCAGCGGCGCGGATACCCGCACACGGCCTTCCGTTCCTCGCACAGACAGGTTGATATTCTTCACGCGCTTGCGAACGAGTTCGACTGGCAGGCCATTGACCTCCAGCTGTCGGCTAGTTTGCGGCATTCACGTCCATGTCTGAATCAATATCAAAGCGTTTTCAGAAACTCGATCAGCGCCTGTTTATCGGCAAGCGGCAGTTCGAAGCCAAAGGTATGGCCCTTGTTCTCCACGTAATCCGCACAGGTCAGGTGCAGTGGCGAATGCGGATTCAGGCTCAGAATCTCGACCACCGGTGTACCCGCGGCCACCTTGATCTTGGGCTCGCCACCCACCTTGGTTGGCAGCTTGGTATCAAGCGGCACACGCGTGATCTTGAGCTCACGATGCGGGTGCACCTGTGGATCATCCGACATGAGCATCTGGGCCATCGCATCCTCAAACATGCTGATCCGGCCCTTCACTGTGTAGTCGATACTGCCGTCTGCCAATTTGCGCAACGGGCCGAGCGTGTTGTTATGCAGGAACGGCGCATGGGACCAGATGCTCAGTAGTGACACATTGCGGTAGTACCCACGCCCACCATCAATTTCCTCGTTGCCGCCAAAGGCCTGCATGCCGCCGATCACCGGCAGCAACGGCGTCACGGTCTTGGCATAGTCCGTACC
>JBFKKS010000169.1:0-5516 GCA_041630955.1 Nevskiales bacterium | reverse complement strand
GCGGTTGCGATCATGGCCGCCATGCAACGCGCCGATAAAGAGTCCAAGCAGACGCTGCTGTTTGATGTTGCGGATGAGTCGTCGGTAGAAATAGAAATGACTGGACAGGACCCGATCCCGCTGGGGCTGATTGGCTTGCAGGAAACCCCTGAGGCGGAATTAGCGCCCTTCACAGATACAGAAATCGAATTTTCAAGCTCGCCGCCGGCCACCGATCAGCAGGCGCTGCTATCACCCGAGGCGCCAGCACTGCCCCAGCAGGCATCAGAAGAGCCCGAAACCATACAAACGGCTCCCGTAGAGGAAGCCACACCGGTCAGGCCGACGATCACAGACAAGCTGGATCAGTTGGCCCAGAGAAGAGTTAAGGGCGAGATCAGCGGCGATGAATACCTGGCCGAGCGCCGTCGCATCATCTACGGAGAGGAAGCCCCCAAGCCTGCACCGGTTACGATTCAACTCGTACAACTGACCGTGGAGCAGAAACTGGCCGCACTGAAACACAAACGTATGCGCGGTGAGGTCAGCGGCGACGAATACCTGGCCGAGCGCAAGCGCCTCATCAATGGCGGGTAGCCCGCCGCCGCTACAACCTGCTGTTAAGATCAGCATGCCTTACTGACAACAACAGCAGACACCCTGTTTCAGGAGATATTGTGATGCCGCAGCCTGTCTATGCACTCAACCTTTTCAATGTCAAAGACAAGAACGAATACATGGCCTATTCGCGCCGCTCGGCCAAAGAGGTGGGCAAGCATGGCGGCAAGGTCGTGGCGCTGGGCAAATTTCATGCGGCCGCGCTCGATAGCATTGAGCCACGCAGCGTAATGATCCTGGTGGAGTGGGAGTCCAGGGCAGCCTTTGATAGTTACTGCAATGATCCGGCGCTGGCCGACCTGCATCCCCACCGTGTCAACGGTACCCGCGACTACATCTGGCACCTGTTCGACAAACTGGAAGACCTGCGCCCCATTTTGAAGTAAGTCTTTTCCAGCGGTGCCAGCTCAAACGAACGGCTGCTGGCACAAGCGGTTGAGCCAGACCCTGTAGTTTGCGGTAACATCGTTTACGCTGCGTCAGTAAGCGCTATCAATATCGTTCTGTCCTTCGAATAAAGATATAGAGATTTACGACATGCGAAAAAAACTCGGTCCCGGTGATGCATTCTTTCTTCACATTGAGAGCGAAAACACACACATGCACATTGGTGTGCTGTGTCGCTTCAAATTGCCTAAGGGCAAGGACAAGTCATTCGTACTTGATCTGGTTAATGCCTTTCGCCAGTACAGTCCGGACAAACCTCCATTCAACTATGTGCTGGCCAAAAAGGCCTTGAAGGTCAGTCCGCCTGAGTGGGAAACGACCGACGACATTGATATCGATTACCACCTGCGCCATTCCGCCCTGCCGCAACCTGGCACCGAGCGCGAACTGGCGGTGCTGGTATCACGACTGCACAGTATCCCGCTGGACCGCAACCGGCCCATGTGGGAATGCCACGTGATCGAGGGCCTGGAAGACGACAGCTTTGCGCTCTATGGCAAGATGCATCATGCCCTGGTAGATGGGGTTGCCGGTGCCCGCATGATGGAACGCTGGCTCACCGAATTCGGTGAGGGCAAGGAACTGTTGCCCTACTGGGCCATGCCGGAGCAGAAACGCAAGCCGCGTGCCCCCAGGGAAAAGAACAACCCGTTCGCCACGCTGATGAAACAGATGGCAAAGCCGGTCAAATCCGTACCAGCCGTCATTTCGGCTGTCACTGAGACCATCAAAGGACAGAACAGCAAGAAGCTGCCGGGGCTGGTGGCGCCCTACTCCGCGCCGGAAACGATCCTGAATTTACCCGTAGGACCCCAGCGCCGCGTCAGTATCGCTGACTTCGAAATGACCCGTTTCCAGGAACTGGCCAAGCAGTTGAATGGCACCCTCAACGATGTGGTGATGGCGGTCGCCGGCGATGCCCTGCGTCGTTACCTGCTTGAGCAGAACGCACTGCCGGCCACGCCACTGACAGCCCAGGTGCCCGTTTCATTCCGCGCCAAGGAAGACCTTGGTGGGGGCAATGCGATTGGCATGATACTGGCCTCTCTGGCCACCCATCTTGAAGACCCGCTGGAGCGCTTCAAGGCCACACAGAAATCGATGACCTCGGCCAAGACCATGATGAAAGGGCTGTCGACGGCGCAGATCACCGCCTATTCAAGCCTGATGGTGCTGCCCTATGCCATTGGCCAGGTGAGTGGTATCGGTAACCGCCGCCGCAAGCCGATGTATAACGTGGTGATCTCCAATGTGCCGGGGCCGAAGAAAAAACTCAGCCTGCATGGCGCAGAAATGACCAGTGTGCATCCGGTCTCACTGATCATGCAGGGCCAGGCGCTTAACCTGACGCTGTTCTCGTATGGAGACCAGTTCAGTTTTATTTACACCGCCTGCAGGCGCTCATTGCCGAGCGTACAGCACCTGGTGGGGCATACCGAGGACGCGTTAAGCGCGCTGGAAGTGGCGGCAGGCATCAAGCCCAAGCGAAAGAAGAAGTAATCACGCGCTACCCAGACCGTTAAGCCGCCATAGACGGAGCCCTCACAAGCCTGACCCGGTAGCCATCCTGTCAAAGGCTTTTAGGTAACAATCGCTAACGGGTCCTGTCGATACCCAGTCCGGCCTTGGCGTCGACGCGGCTCTTTTTTGCGGCCTTTTTCTCTTTGGGCGTCAACAGGGCCTTCTTCTTGGTTTCCTTGTTGCTCTTGCGTTCTCTGGACATGGCTGGACTCCGTTATGGTTCTTGAGCATACGCTCATTTGACTTCGAGCATGCTCATTTCTCCGGCGACATCGGCTGCGGCCACCCAACTAGAATGCAGGCAGGCATTCCACTATGCTCGCGTGTATTGTGCTTAACCGGCTGGAACCCCATGAACTCAACCACAACCGCGCTACTAACCATCCTGGCCCTGGCCCTGGCTGCCTGTGGTAGTGAATCGAAAAATGCCGATACCCGCGCCACCCACATCAGCAAGGTGCGTACTCTGCATTTCACAAGCAATGACTGTCCTGCCGGTATTCGCAAGGCATTGCAGGAACATGGCTATGCCCTGCTGGCCGAAGATCAGCCGGCAGACGCCGCCCTCAAGGTCACCGTTACACGCACCGGACGCAACCTGCAGAGTGTGCCCGAGTTCGGCGGTTTCGGATCCAAGGCCAACTACACAGCCGAAGTGGTCGGCGCAGAGAACAAAATACTGTTTTCCACCGCTGGCAAGGAAGGCTCAATCACCAGCAAGGAAATGTGTGAAGACATTGGTGATGAAATTGCAGAGAAGCTTAAAGGCAGCCCGCTGGGCAGGATTAACTGAGCAGCATGACCCGGTTATTGCGCGGCTAGCGGGTCGATCGCAACCCAGGCCGGCGCCAGTCGCAGTTCTACGCCTTCAACGCTTGCCTTACGCTGCAGGAATCGCATCGAGGCATCGAAGTCATCCAGTAAGTAGGGGAAAGCCCTGGGGCGCTCTGTCAGCGGCTTGAAGAAATCGTCCCAGTGGATCGGGATCACACGTTTGGCACCAACGGCCTGCACGGTTTCACGCCAGTAGGCATCCATATAGGCATTCTCTTTGGTGCCCAGCAGGCCGATACCCAGGAATACCACGTCCGCTTGTTTGCCCTTGAGCGCCCCTTCCACGAAGCCGGCACTACCCTGTATCAGCATTGAGGCCTGCGGGTGCGCCACGTGCAGTGAATAGCTGCCACCTTCCCGGTACTCGGTGGCCCTGGCTGGCGGCACAAGCGGCGCATCGACCTCACCCATGGCCTTGCCATGGGGAAAGTGCTGTGACTTGACCAGGGTGAGCCTGAACTTGCCAAAGCGCATTACCTCGCCGCCGTTAACGATCAGGATACGGTCTTCCGGCAGCCCAGCGCCGCGGCCGATGTTTGCGGTCGACTCGGAACCCACCAGCACCGCGCCAGTCATTTCAGCGACCTCGGGCGCATCCATGGCATGGTCATAGTGGGAATGCACCACGAGTACGGCGACGAGTTCATTAATCCCGGTTTTCTTCAGTCCTTCGGTAATCCGTTCGCGGTTCGCAGACAACCGGGTCGCGGCCACCTTGAACAACCCCGGCCGGCTGAAGAATCCGTCGGTCATGAAGGCCGTCTCACCATCGCTGATCAGCAAGGTGGAGACGCCCAGGCTGGTGACCCGCAACTGTCCGGGTTCTGACCCGGCCGGCGCCAGCCACAAGGCTTCGTAGGTGGCTGGGTCCGGGCGATGATTGAGCGCGTAGCCAAGCCAGCCGCCACCGGCCAGCAATATCAGCAGCAATAGTATGAGAATGCGTTTCATGCCTGAGACCGTGATGAACAAGCTCCCGGGCAGAATACACGCAACGGGACCAGCCGGGATTTACCAGTGCTGCTGTACCCACTGCTCGAGCTCCGACAGATCGAGATTCTGTGCCCAGTTTTTCAGCCAGCCAAGCTGCTTGACCCCATCCAGCTTGACCTTCTTGCCAGAGGGAAGATACGGGGCATAACGCATGAACTTCTGACCGAGTAGTTGCTCACAGTGATAACGGTCCACATCCATGGAACCATCCATCATCACGTCGAAAATGCGTGGCATCCATTGGGCCAGTCCCCAGTCGAGCGATTTGCCCGGGATAAACTCCCGATTGATACCGGTACCCAGGGATAGCAATCGCACGTCTGCCAGCGCCGGTGTGGCGCCAATCGTCTTGTCCTGGCATTGCGCCAGCGCACACATAGAGGGATTGTTCGCAAATAACCCGCCATCAATATAGCCATCCACGCTGGGGAAATAGGTTGGTGCCGCCGTGGTATACAGGGCCACCTTGAACACATGCTCGTTACCATCTGTATCCGATCCGGGGAAGTTATGAAAAACCTTGGGTTTCCAGCAGCGCACCTGTCCGGCTGGCGCCTTGTTATCCAGGTCAAATGCCGGCACCAGTACCCGGCCATTGAGGTTCTTCAGACGCGTTTTTTCTCCGAACTCCTGCTTGAAAACCTTGCGGCGGTGTTTGGTTTCGTACTGGGCGCCGGTAATCCCGCCCACGTCCTTGATGTCATCCCACAGGTTATCCCTGAAAATGTCCTTGCTGCGCTTCATGTAAATCTCGCGGATTTCCGCCAGCGTCTTACCCTTGCGCAAGCCCAGTGCAATGAGCGCTCCGGTCGAAGTACCGGCCATCAGATCGACATTGCCGAGCAGACCCGGAAATGTCTGCTGAAGACGTTCCAGGATAACCACGGTCACCAGCCCACGCACTCCCCCACCGTCCAGACTCAGGATTCTGTACTTACTCATACCGCCCCCTCTTACCGTCCGCCCCAGGCATTTTTGTGTTTGTATGGTGATTACACAGTTATAGACCACCCTCGGCTGCATGCAAGTTGCAATGTGTGACCCAGGCTGCCCATGTTCGAATCAGCCAGGAAATTTCCGGGCCAAAAAAGAAGGGGCGAATAATCGCCCCTTCTGATCACATC
>JBFKKS010000168.1:0-5536 GCA_041630955.1 Nevskiales bacterium | reverse complement strand
CGGGAGCGGTCCGTCACGAGCCGGTAATTCCAGGCTGCCCAACTGCGCCGTCTTTCCGGTAGCAGGCGGGTGTCATGGTGTAGTAGCACTTCATTGGGCTGGTATTTGAGCTTACCTAGAATGTCGTTTTCGACTTCACTTGGATCAGTCAGAAGTTTCAGGGCCTGGTCGCTATGGCAGGCGAAGATGACATGGTCAAAATGCTCACTAGCTTGCTTAGTGGTAACAGTCACCTTGTCTTTACCCCTCTTTACGTTCTTCACCGGGGTGGCGGCGCGTAACCGATTACCCAGTTTTTTATATAGCGCTCGCACATATTCTCGTGAGCCGCCATCTACAACATACCACTGCGGCTGGCCGGAGACGCTGAGTAAACCGTGATTATTAAAGAACTCCACGAAATGATCAGCCGGAAAATCACCGGCTGCATCCAGTGAACCCGACCATATGGCTGCGCACATGGGCAGAATGTAGCGGTCAATAAAGGCCGTTGAATAGTTATTTTCAGTGACATAATCGCCAAGGCTTAAACCGCACGGGGAGTGCAGCAATTCAACACTTTCCCGGTTAAAACGCAGTATGTCGCGCAGCATCTGGTAGTGGGCCGGGCGGAATAGATTGCGACGCTGGGCGAAAAGGGTATTCAGATCGCGGCTGGCGTATTCGATGCGGCTGCGTTCGCAGTGCACGCTAAAGCTCATTTCGGTTGCACGGCCCTTGATACCGAGCTGCTCCAGCAGACGCATGAAGTTGGGGTAGGTGCGATCGTTGTAGACGATAAAGCCGGTATCAATCGCATATTCACGATGGTTAACTTCGACATCAACGGTATGTGTATGGCCGCCGATCCAGCTCTCCTTTTCGAACAGCACGATATCGTGCCTGGCAGACAACAGCCAGGCACAGGTCAGACCAGAGATACCACCACCGATAATCGCAATTCGCATGCAGGTTCCTGTGCTTGAGAAAAACTTTGATTTGTCTGGATATACGCAGCCTGTAAAGAAATGGATGCACGCTTGCCTGATATTTATTCGCAGTGCATGCTGAAAGTAACTCAATCCCGATAATAAATCAGTGGCTGAAGACCGGCATTTACAACAATTGCTCTCACGCGTTGCACTAGGAGATCGTGAGGCCTTCAAAAACTTGTACGGGCAGACCAGTGCGCATCTGTTTGGGACGGCCCTGCGTATATTGCATACACGGACACTGGCAGAGGAGGCCGTGCAGGATGCATATGTACAGATCTGGCAGCGCGCAGGCCACTATCGTTCCGACAAGGCACAGGCGAGTACCTGGATGAATGCCATTGTGCGTTACCGTGCCCTGGATCTATTGCGCCGTAATGGTCGCGAATCTTCCAGCGAAGATCTGGACGAGGCCGATTTTCCTTTCAGCACAGGTGAAGCCGCACGCAGTGATTTGCAGCAAGACCTCGATATCTGCCTCGGGGAATTGGCCGCCCGGCAGAGAGAGTGCATCGCATTGGCCTATGTGGATGGCTATAGCCATCATGAACTCAGCGAAAGGATGGACACCGCTCTGGGTACGGTCAAGAGCTGGATTCGACGCGGTCTGCAGCAGTTGAAGGCCTGCCTGGAACGATGAGACTTCAGAGCCCGGCGATACGTGATGCGTTGAGTGCTGAATATGTGCTTGGCACGCTGCGTGGACAGGCGCGTGTGCGTTTCGAGCGGTATCTCTCAGAAGATGACCAACTGATCGAGCAGGTCAACCTCTGGGAGGGTCTGCTGGAGGGTTTCAGTAGCCGTGTTCGGCCGGTTACCGCACCACCTTCAGTATGGCGCCAGATTGAGCATCGGCTGGGCTTTACGTCATCCCGGTTCAAGGCTGCGGTGCCGGTCGCACCAGTACCCGGCCTGCGCTGGTGGCGTGGGGGCTGGCTGGGCTTCGGTATCGTCGCAATGCTGGCCCTCGCAGTGATGTTCCGACCTGACGGGATAGTCGATGGCTTTAACCCCGACATCCAGATTGCCCTGCAGAACAAGCAGGCACGCACGGTATGGAAAATCCGGGCCGATACGCAAAGCGATACCCTCGTCGTGAGTGCGGTCAGGCCGATCAGGCTTCCCGAAGGCCGTTCATTGGAATTGTGGTTGTTGCCGAAATCAGGCGGGCCGCCCATCTCTCTCGGGCTGATGCCAACGCGGATGGATAACAAGTATGTGGCCACGGCCAAGGCGGCCTTGGCTGAGGCTGCAGCATTTGCTGTCAGTCTTGAGCCGCATGGTGGTTCACCGACGGGTGCGCCCACAGGGCCGGTGCTGTACGTGAGCGAAGTGGGCGCGAGCTAAGCGTTCGGGCCACTATGCATCCATCGGGTGGCAGTTTGCGTATATATCCTCAAATCATTACCAAAGGACAGCCAGTGAAACGTTTTATCGCCGCTGTGCTCCTGCTTGTTTGTGTCACTGCACAGTCAGGCGAGAGTTACACACTGATCGAAGACCGGGTATACGCCAGTCCGGGCGGACAGGATTTATTGGTTGACCTCTATATTCCCGAAGGCCCCGGCCCGTTCCCGGCTGTACTGATTATTCATGGTGGGGGTTGGATTCGTGGCAAGCCAGCGGATATGGAGCGCTACGCGGAGCGGCTCGTCCAGCAGGGTTTCGCGGTGGCTAACATCAGCTACCGTCTGGCGCCAGAACATCGCTGGCCGGCGCAGATAGAGGATTGCCGAACGGCATTACGCTGGTTGCGCCAGCAGGCCGAGGGTTTGCATATCGACCCTAAGCGGATTGGCGTTCTGGGTTATTCTGCCGGCGCCCATCTGGCCGTGATGCTGGGGGTCGACTCGTCCAGTAACCCGGCCGAGCGCGTGAGCGCTGTGGTAGCAGGTTCTGGTCCCTACGACCTGCGGGTCTATCCGGAAAGCCCCTACGTCATCAAGTTGATTGGAGGTACACCCAGCGAATTCCAGGCGGCGTATGCGGATGCTTCTCCGATTACCAAAGTTTCCAGGGACGATGCCCCGACCTTTCTGTATCACGGTCGCCACGACAAGCTGGTAGAGATCGAGCAATCCATCAATATGGCGCAGGCACTGGGAGAGGCAGGGGTGCCAGTAGTTTTCAAAGAAGAGCCCTTCGGTCATAGCCTGACCTACCTGATGGACGGTGACGCAATGGCAATGGCGTTACAGTTTCTGAATCAGCATTTGCGCTAGACCTGCCCGGGTCAGGATTCGTGCCATAAGTGGCTGCCTCGGTTAAACTTCCTGCTGAATTAAAAAGGGTTTAGGGGCATGCTGAGTTTTTTGCCGGCGCCCGTGCTGGGTAGCATTGTATTAGGCCTGATGGGCATTAACCTGCTGTGCTGGGCAGTACCGGTCTATACCCTGATTTTCATCAAGTTGATTACCTGGGGTAAGGCGCGTGTGGCGGTATCCCGCTGGGTCGCTGCAACCGCCCAGATGTGGGCGCACTTCAATGTCCTGATCTGGAACTCGCTGCTGGACATTGAGTGGGATCTGCGTGGCGTAGAGGAACTGGATCGCGAGGGGCAGTACCTGGTGGTATCAAATCATCAGAGCTGGAACGATATCATGGTGCAGATAGAGGCTTTTGACCGGCGCGCCCCGTTCTTCAAGTTCTTCATGAAGCAGCAACTTATCTGGGTGCCCATATTGGGGCTGGCATGGTGGGGGCTGGATTTCCCTTTCATGAAGCGACATAGCCCTGAGCAGATCAAAAAAAACCCGTCCCTGCGCGGTCAGGACCTGGAAACCACTCGCAAGGCCTGCGAAAAGTACCGGCACATGCCGGTCACGATTCTCAATTTCCTGGAAGGCACGCGGTTCAGGCCCGAGAAGCACGCCCGCCAGCAATCACCTTATAAACACCTGCTCAAGCCCAAGGCCGGGGGCTTTGCCTTTGCTATTGCGGCGATGGGTGAACGACTGCACAGCATGCTGGACATCACGATCGTGTATCCCGATGGTCCCAATGAGTTCTGGGACTTCATGTGCGGCCGCGTAAAAAGGGTGATATGCGAGGTGCGCAAGGTGGAAATCCCTCTTGAATTTTTCCACAGCGACTACAACGAGGATGCCGAATATCGTCAACGCATCAAGGAATGGGTGGAAGCCTTGTGGTGGGAGAAGGATCGGCGTATCAGTGAACTGCTGGCCGAGGCAAATGCCCCGGCCAGGCAGGAACTGGCAGATGACCCAGGGGTCGGTTAGCGTCCCTTAAATTCCGCTTCGCGGCGCTCCACGAAGGACAGGACGCCCTCCTTGGCATCTTCGGACTGCATGATCGGCACCAGGTCGGTCATCAACTCCTTGAATGCCGCCTGCTCGCCATGCGAAACGGAAAGGCGCGATGACCTCAGCGTGGCGTAAACGCCCAGTGGTGCCTGCCTGGCAATCAGTTCGGCAATCTCGATGGCACGATTCAGCTGCTGACCATCGGGAACAACTTCCTGGATCAGTCCGGTGCGATGCGCCTCGGTCGCGGTAAAATCCTCACCCGTGAGTAGCCAGCGCATGGCATTGCCCCAGCCCATGTTCTGCACGAAACGCACAGTGGCGCCACCGACCGCATAGATGCCGCGCCGGGGTTCAATCTGACCGAAGCGCGTCCCTTCTGCCGCCACCCGGATGTCGGTGGCGAGCATCAGTTCGATACCGATGGTGTAGCAGATGCCGTGCACAGCTGACACGACCGGCTTGCTGACACGCTTGGCAGGATTCAGGCCCAGCGGGTCGCATTCTTTCTCGCCCAAATTCGGCCATGCACCGGCAGCAAAGTCATCGGTCCACAAGGGCAGGTCGAGCCCGGCCGTGGTGTGCTTGCCATTGGCAAACAGCACCGCACAGCGAAGCTCCGGGTCAGTATCGAGCTGGTAATAGGCACCTGCCAGTCCATGGTGCATTTCCGGTGTATAGGCGTTGTATTTGTCTGGATTATTGAGGCCGATGAGCAGTACATGACCTCGGCGCTCAAGGGTGATCTGGTCGGTCATTGTGGGTTCCTTGAATGAATAAGCTGGGCGTAACCGTAGCGGAATCGACCTGTGGCGGGAAGCAGGTCGGGGGCGGCAGTCGTCTGCCTGCCGAATAGACGGTCTGGTTGAAGATCAGCGGAGAGGGTCAGGGTAAGCCGTTTGCTGGGCGGCTTCTCTAAATCGACTCTACCCGTACTTCAACGCCGTTGAGGGCCGCATTGCTGGACAGGGGATCGAAGAATTCCGTGTCCGTCAGGTCATTCACACTCACGCCGGCATGTTCACGGGCAACCCCCATGCGAATCCCCTCCCGGGTATGACCCCAGCCATGCGGCAGGCTGACCACGCCGGGCATCATCTCGACGCTGGCAGACAATGTGGCCGTTAGGCTCCCGACGCGTGAACTGACCTTGACCGACTGGCCATCATCCAGCCCGAGCCTAGCGGCATCCTCGGGATGCATGAGTAGCTGGCAGCGGTTCTTGCCTTTGACCAGCCTCTGGTAGTTATGCATCCAGGAGTTATTGCTGCGCACGTGGCGACGACCAATCAGGCGCAGGCT
>JBFKKS010000167.1:0-5564 GCA_041630955.1 Nevskiales bacterium | reverse complement strand
GCCCACCAGTATTGGCCAGCTCTTCGACTTCGCCCTTGAGCCCGAAGCGCACGATACGTCCATCGATAAACCCAACCGTCACCCGTCCCCGGCTGTCGATGGCGACATCTTCGGGACCCTGGCCCGCTCCCTGACCATGGCGCTCTACTGCAGCCAGCGCATCGTTGACCGCATACGGCCCGACCAGCCCCGGGTCAGGAGAGGGCTCCCAGGCCTGCGGATCGACCGCAATGGGCCAAAAGCAGAGGTAGCCAATCAGTACGACTAGTAGGCCAATTATCCACCGCATCACCCGTCTCCCTGCCGTTTTATTCGTAGTGCCATATTACTGAGGCACAATCTAACATGCTAAGTTTGAAGCGTAATCAAGGCAGCCAAGGCCACAGACCCATGTTTAGACATACCAAGATTCTTGCGACACTCGGCCCGGCGACCGATGACCCCGCCGTACTGCGAAAGTTGATCAAGGCCGGTGTTGATGTGGTGCGTGTGAATTTTTCTCACGGTACTGCCGAAGAGCATGAAAGGCGCGTACTGGCCGTGCGGGAAACAGCGGAGGCGCTGGATCGTGATATCGGGGTGCTCGGTGATCTGCAGGGACCGAAGATTCGCATCGAGAGCTTTGCTGACGGACCGGTGGAACTGCGGGAGGGCGAGGCCTTTACGCTTGATACAGACTGGCCAGCTGATGAGGGCCACCTCAAATGCGTGGGCGTAACCTACAAGGCGCTGCCACGCGATGTACGCGCAGGCGATGTACTGTTGCTCAACGATGGCGCCATCAGCCTGACGGTCGAAACCATTCAGGACACACAGGTGCATTGCACTGTGCTGGTAGGCGGCAAGCTATCGGATCGCAAGGGCATTAATCGGCTCGGCGGCGGCCTGTCCGCGGCCGCGCTCACCGAAAAGGACTTCGCCGATATCCGGCTGGCCGCCAGGCTCGGCGTCGACTTCCTGGCCGTGTCGTTTCCTCGCTCGGCAGCCGACCTTGAACAGGCCCGGTCGGCAATGCGCGAAACCGGCGCAGATGCCCAGATCATGGCCAAGATCGAACGTGCCGAGGCCATTGACCGGCTGGAAGAGATCATCGCCGCCAGCGATGCAGTGATGGTGGCGCGCGGTGACCTGGGGGTAGAGATAGGGGATGCCGAACTGCCCGGTGTACAGAAACGCATTATTGCCTTGTCACGTGAAATGAACCGCATGGTAGTCACCGCCACGCAGATGATGGAGTCGATGATTACCAGCCCTATCCCGACCCGTGCCGAGGTGCTGGATGTGGCCAATGCCGTCATGGACGGCACCGATGCCGTGATGTTATCTGCCGAAACGGCAGCCGGTGCCTGGCCGGTCAAGGCAGTGGAAGCCATGTGTCGTGTTTGTATCGGCGCAGAAAGCCAGTCAGTCGTGGAGCGCTCCTCGCACCTGGTCAGCCAGCATTTCGAACAGTCCGACGAAGCCATCGCCATGGCCACTGTTTACACGGCTCGCCATATGGAGGCCAAGGCAATTGTCGCGTTAACGGAGTCCGGTGGCACCGCAGTTCGTATGTCTCGCCATGCCATTCACATCCCGATCTTCGCACTCACCCGCCACGATTCAACGCGTCGTCGCATGGCCCTGTGCCGGGGCGTGCTGCCAATCGATTTTGATCCGACCCAGCTCGATACCCTTACGCCGATTCGTGAGGCAATCGTCTGCCTGAAGGAGCGCGGACTACTGGCCGACGGTGAACGCGTGCTGGTCACCAAGGGTGATTTCACCGGACCGGGCGGCACCAACGCGATGAAGATCGTAACGGTCGGCGAGGCTGGGCTGTCATCAAAATGACATGACCCGAAGCCAGCCGGCTATACGGCAGGCTGCGGCAGCCGCATCTCCTCGATCAATCGCAGCATGACGCTGCTATGCAGTTTCTCACGGGCACGTTCAACAACAACGTCCAGTGCCGGTACCCGTGCGAACATCTTGTGCGCCTTGGCACGCATGTCCTCGATACTCGGCATGGACGGTAGTTCAACCTCTGAAAAATAGGCCTCAGCCTCGTCCTTGGCCTGGCGTGCCCGTTGGCGAAATTCTTCAAGCTGGCGTGATTGCTCGCTTTGAGTCCAGGCCTGTTGAATTTGTTCAACCAGTTTATCGACTGAAAAACTGGAAGCCAGATGGCCTGCCGTTTTCTCGATCACTATTCTGGAAGGGCGCCGTTCACCGCTGACCACATGTTCAGGCGGTGCCTGCAAATCCCACACCACTCCGAGCTTTTCCAGCAACCGCAAGATCATGTAGCTGATGTCGATTTCATACCAGCGAAAACCCTGCCTGGCCGAGGCGGCGTAATAGTGATGGTTGTTATGCCAGCCTTCACCAAAGGTCAGCAGGGCGATCCACCAGCAGTTACGGGAGTCATCACCTGTCAGGTAACGTTGGCGCCCAGTGACATGAGCGAGCGAATTGACCAGGAAGGTCACGTGGTACACCAGCACAGTGCTGAGGATAAAGCCGACAAAAAACCCTGCCCATCCAGCAATCAGAAAGCTGGCTATGCCGAGCAAAATACCGGGGACCGTGTTGTACTTGTTCAGCCACATGAGTTCCGGGTAACGGGTCATTTCCGGGATCAAGTCCAGATCAGCCTGTTGGCGGGCATCGCGAAAAACCCAACCCACGTGCGAATCCCAGAAGCCATATTGCCGAGGCGAATGGGCATCTTCTGGCTGATCAGAAAAGCGGTGGTGTTCTCGGTGTTTGGCTGCCCACCACAATGCACCGCGTTGCAGTGAGGCACCACCAATGAAGGCCAGGATGAACTGAAACACTCGACCGGTCTTGTAAGACCGGTGCGCAAAATAGCGGTGATACCCGCCCGTGAGCGCGAACACCCGCAAGGCATAAAGCGTAATGCAGAGAATGACTGATTCGGTTGTGAACCCTGTCCAGAAAATCCCCAGTACCGCTATGTGAATACCAATAAATGGCGCTGCCCACCACCAGTTGAAGCGATCGGAATAATCCAGTTTGGCGGGGTAACGTCGGGTTTTCACGGTCTTCCTCTGGGCATTATTAATACGAAGTTGAATGCTTGATTCTAGCCCCCTGGAGCGCAAGAGACTAGCGCCGCCCTGTCACACAACGATGACAGTGAGATTGGGGTCAGGCAAAAGTAGCAGTAAACTCAGCGCCGATGGGGTGAGTTATAGTTCTTCGCATCGATTTATCCAAGCAAGGGGGCAAGCAAATGCAGAACAGGGGACAATACCTGCAAGACGTAGAACAATGTGTGGATGCGATTATCGAACGCGTTGGCAAGAAGATCGTTTTTGGCATGCCACTGGGTCTGGGCAAGCCCTATGAATTGGTCAATGCAGTCTACGCGCGAGCCAAGCGTGATCCAGACATCTCCCTGAAAATACTGACTGCCTTGTCGCTGGAAAAACCCAGTGGCGGTAGCCCGCTCGAAAGCGCCTTCCTGAGCCCGTTCATCGAACGGGTCTACGGCAACTGTCCCGATCTGGATTACATGACCGACCTGCGCAAGAAACAACTGCCGCCTAACGTGCAGGTGTGCGAATTCTTCTTCAAGCCAGGCAGCTTTATGGGCAATGCAGTTGCCCAGCAGGGGTACATAAGCTGTAACTACACCCATGCGGCCAGGGATGTGTTTGCGCAGGGTTGCAACGTGGCCGCACAGAGTATTTGTTACCGTGAAGTGGATGGCGCGGCCCGCATCAGCCTGTCCAGCAACCCGGACACGGGGCCGGAACTGGTCGAGATGTTGCGCGCAGCCGAAGCCGCTGGAGAACGCAAGGTGTGTGTCGTCGGGCAGGTAAACCAGAACCTGCCCTGGATGGGTAATGATGCCGAGGCCGAGCCCGACATGTTTGACCTCATCCTGGACAACAAGCAGTACTACACCACTCTCTTCAGCACGCCGAAATTATCCGTTGCCACACCGGACTACATGATTGGCCTGAATGCCTCGGCACTGATCAAGGATGGCGGTACCGTGCAGATCGGTATCGGTGCGCTAGGCGACGCGATTGTGTATGCCGCCCAGATGCGTCAGCAACATAACGACACCTACCAGAAGGTGCTGGCCGATGCCGGCATCCTTGAGAATTCCGCAAACCTCATTAACGAAATCGGAGGCACCGGCGTATTTGAGAAAGGCCTGTACGGCGCAACCGAGATGTTCGTTGATGGCCTGCTGCACTTATTCAAGGCTGGCATCCTCAAGCGCAAGGTTTACGACTTCTGGGCCCTGCAGCAACTTATCAATGAAGGCCGTTGCGACCCGGATAACCTGCAGCCAGAGGTGCTCAATGGCCTGGAAGAACTCGGTCTACGCGTGATTCGCACAAAAGACTTCGAAGTCCTGCAACACCATGGCTTCTTCAATGATGCAACGCGCTACGACAATGGCTACATCATCGCGCCTGATGGCAGCCGCGTAATTGCCAACGTGGCGGATCCGGAAACCCGTCAGGTCATCGCTGAACAATGCCTGGGTGAGCGCCTGCGCAATGGCATCGTTCTGCACGGTGGTTTTTTCCTTGGTCCCAATGACTTTTATCAGGGCCTGCGTGACCTGAGCGAAGATGAACGCAGGCAGATCTGCATGACCGGTGTCTACAAGGTCAACCAGCTCGACCACAACCCACGCCTGTACAAGCAGCAACGCCTGCACGCCCGTTTCATCAATACCGGCATCATGGCCACCATGAGTGGGGCGGTGGTGTCTGACGGCGTGGAGGACGGGCGCGTGGTCAGCGGCGTGGGTGGCCAGTTCAACTTTGTCGATATGGCCCACCACCTGCCGACCGGGCGCTCGTTACTCATGGTTCGCAGTCTGCGCGAAAAGGATGGCAAGGCGAGTTCCAATATCGTCTGGAATTACGGTCATTGCACCATCCCACGCCACCTGCGTGACATCATCATTACGGAATACGGGATTGCCGAACTCCGATCCAAGACCGACAGTGAGGTCATCAAGGCTTTGCTTAATGTGACGGATTCACGCTTCCAGCAAGATTTGCTTGAGACGGCTAAACGCGCAGGCAAGATCGAGGCGACTTACGATATTCCGGAACACTTCCGTCATAACACACCCGAGCGACTCGAAAGCCTGCTGCGGGATCACCGTAAGGCGGGCCTGTTTCCTGCCTTCCCGCTTGGCACTGATCTGACTGATGAAGAACAGATTCTCGGCAAGGCACTCAAGGGCCTGAAGGCACGTGCCGAATCCAAGGGCAAGCTGGCACTGATGTGGGATGCCTGGCGAGTCAAGAGCATACCGGCGGCGGCCCAACCGTTTCTGCAGCGAATGCAACTGGAATCGCCGCAGAACCTGCAACAACGCATCACCCAGAAGCTGCTGATTCTGGAACTCCAGGCAGGCGGTGCGCTCTAAGTGCCGCCAACTTCAAGGACCCATTCATGGAACTGACCACACTGCAACTGATCCCGGGCAAGCGCATCGTTGAGCACTACGGCCTGGTGACGGGCAGCACCATTCGCGCCAAGCATGTGGGGCGCGACATCATGGCGGGCGTAAAAAATATTTT
>JBFKKS010000166.1:0-5599 GCA_041630955.1 Nevskiales bacterium | reverse complement strand
TAGCTGAGCGCATACTGCCAACGGACGATGCCACTTTATTAACCATTCGGCAGTATCTATGGTGCACTACCATCTCTTCCCAGGAGTACTGCCATCAAACGGTTGCTGATCAAACTGCTGCAAGGATTCAAGAAGCTACGCCTATTGATTCTGAAATTGCGCGGCAAGACGGAGGCGGATGTGAACGCCCAGCGTATTGTCAGTGGCAAGGCCTGGGAGGAGTACTGCGATACCCTCAAGGCTGCCGGGTCCGCACTGGTTTTCCCCGGCGCACCCACTGATCCATTCAACCAGGCTGAAGGCGTGCGTTACCTGACACGCCTGGTGCGCGCGGGCCTGGAAGCCTTTATTGAATATGCCGATCCAAGGGCGCCAGTACTCAAGCGCATGGTGCACGAGACGGTGAAGATGGGATCAGACAACCCCGATAACAACTATCAGAACGCCACTATCAGTGGGCAATACGAATACCGGATCAGCGGGTCACGGGGCACGGTCCATTACCTTGGCTTCGGGACACAGAGTGGCAGCTATGGAAAGGGCGGAGGGCTGCAAACCACCGCTTATGTAGAAGCGGCTGATCTCGATATTGCCGAGGACGGTAGCTTTGAACTCATTCTGAGTTGCGATAAACAGCCCGGGAACTGGTTGCCGATGGAACCTGAAACGAGCCTGGTTATCGTGCGGCAGACCTTCAAGGATCGCGACACCGAGGTGCCGGCAGAACTGACCATTGAGCGCATTGGTGGTGATGGATTGCCTACACCAGTCACGCCGCAGGCGATTGATGAGGGGCTGAATACGGCCGGTACGCTGGTGGCGGGCGCCTCAATGTTGTTTGCCAAATGGGCCAGGGACTGGCAGAAGGCACCGAATACCTTGCCGCAGTTTGATCCCGAGGTATCCACCAAGGCCGGGGGAGACCCCAACATCATCTATTACCACGGTTATTGGCAACTGGGGCCGGATGAGGCGCTGGTCATTGAGGCCACCCCGCCAGATTGTGAAACCTGGAACTTCCAGCTCGACAACCACTGGCTGGAATCACTTGATTATCGATATTTCACCATCCATGTGAACAAGCACACCGCAGAGTATCGTGATGACGGTTCAGTACAGATCGTGGTGGCGCACCAGGATCCGGGCGTGCCCAACTGGATCAACACAGTCGGTCATTCACAGGGCGCGATGAGTTTTCGCTGGATTCAGGCCCAGGTTCATCCGCAGCCCCAGTGCCGAGTAGTGAATTTCTCCGAGATCAAGGCATGAATGCGATTCCAGACCAGAGCATACCCTTCAAGCCTTATCGCCCCTGGGCCATAAAATGCTTTAACGCTGTCGGGCGTTTGTTAAGCGTTCTGGGTATCCACGCCAGCCTGAAATCCGAATCCCTTGTCAGGGCAGCCCAAAAGCGCACCGGGCTGCATGACTTTGGTGACGCGTCTTTCATGCAGGGTCTTGAGGTGCTGGCCAGCTCGCTCGACGAGGAGGCACGGCTGCACCCGTTCGGGCGTCTGGTAGCCAGGGACAGGCTGGTTGGGTTTCTGAGTGTACGTCTCAAGGTTCAGGACCTGATCCGGCAGCATCCCGATATTCTTGAACAGGAGATTAGCGCCCCGTTGGTGATTGCCGGCCTGCAGCGCACCGGCACGACCATGCTGCACCGATTGCTGGCAGCTGACCCGGACACAAGGGCAATGTTGTCATGGGAATCCATTGACCCAACGCCAGTGAAACTGAAACCGGGGCAAAAAGATCCTCGTGTTAAAAAGGCCGAGTTGGCGGAAAAGGCCCTGAAGTACCTCGCGCCCGAGTTTTTTGCCATTCATCCCGTGGAGGCCGCGGCGCCGGAAGAAGATGTCCTGCTCCTGGAGTACAGTTTCCTGAGTGATGTGCCTGAATCGATGTTTCACGTGCCGACTTATGGCGCCTGGCTCAAACAGCAGGACATGACGCCCGCCTATGAATACCTCAAGCTTTTATTGCAGTTGTTGCAATGGCAGCAGGCAGGCAAGCGCTGGGTGCTGAAAACACCGGCTCATCTGGGCCAACTGGATACCCTGCTCAAGGTGTTCCCGGATGCACGCATTATCCAGACTCATCGTGACCCCTCAAAAACCACGGCCTCATTTTCCTCCATGGTGACGCATGGTAGCGGCGTATTCAGCGATGTGGTGGATGCGCATGAACGCGCATTGCTGTGGCTGAACAAGAATGCGGAGATGCTACGTCGTGCGCGTCTTGTAAGAGAGACACATCCGCAGGCGTTTATAGACGTGTCCTACTACGACCTGATCAAGGATCCGATGGCCGAGGTCGAGCGTATCTATGCCTTTGCCGGAATTGATCTGAGTGTGGCGGCTCGCGAGGCGATGGAGGCTTCACGCAAGGTAAATCGCAAGGATCGGCACGGCAAACATAAATACAGTCTCGAGGAGTTTGGCCTGACCCCGGAAGTGGTGGATGCCAAATACGAGAATTATCGACAGGCCTTTAATATCCCTTCAGAAAGCGGCATGGCGGAGTCAACAAACAGGGCAGCAGCATGAGCACCACAACGGAAACCAGCGACTACAATAATCCTGTTTCAGCGACCCTGAATGGGATTCTCGACCTGTTCAGAAAGAAGGAACGTATTGGCACGCTCACTGACGAGGAACGGCTTGATGGCAAGACCGTGCTGATCACTGGTGCCAGCTCCGGTCTGGGGAAGGCAACCGCCATCCAGCTCGCCCAGCGTGGCGCCAACCTGATACTCGCGGTCCGTAGCGGGATTCCCCAACTGGGTGAAGAGATAAAGGGGCTGGGCGGAAGTGGTTCAGTGGATATGGTTCACCTTGATCTGTCTGATCTGGCCTCGGTAAAAGCCTGCTGCGATGAGCTCAAACAAAAAGGCGTAGTGCTGGATCGCGTGATCCTGAATGCCGGTGTTGTGCCTAACAAGGCTATCAAGACCAAACAGGGTTTTGAGATGATGTTTGGCGTGCATTACGTGGCAAACACGCTCCTGATCAGGCGACTGCTTGCAGATGGCTGCATTCCGAATAATCGCTTCGCACAAAAGCCCAATGGGCGCAGTAAAGATCATCCACGCATTGTGTTCGTGTCTTCGGAGTCACACCGCTCCGGAACCCCGATCGATCTACAGACGCTGGGCGATTTCGTCGATTACAACGCCATGGGCAGTGTCGCCCAGTATGGTCATAGCAAGTTGGTCATGACTGCCTGGATGCAGGAATTGAATCGTCAGCTAAATGGTAATGATGTACTTGACGTGGCGGTGCACTGCCTGTGCCCCGGCCCCGTGAACTCCAATATCGCACGTGACACGCCGACGCTGTTTAAACCCATTCTGAATGTGGTCATGGGCGTGCTGTTCGCCAAGCCTGAGAAGGCTGCCGAACCGGTCATGTACCTGAGCTGCGCCAAGGCCCTGGAGGGGGAGACTGGGGTGTACCTGCACCTCATGACCCGCAAGCAACCAGCGCCACAGGCACGCGATCCGGACATTGCCGCGCAAGTATGGGAAGCTGCTGACAGGTTTGTTGAGCGGGCCTAGTTATTCGGCCAATCCTCAGGCGACTACCGGAGGGCACTCCTTGTTGATCGCCATCAGCACCCGGTACAACCTTGCCACGCCCGTTATGGCCATGGATTTACCGGTATTCAGGAAGGTCGCTGAGATATCGCGCTGGGGATCAGCCCAGCCCAGCAGGTTCAAAAAGCCGAGATGGCCGAATGCCTGTCCACATTGAGGACCGTAGAGGCCAATAGGGTTTTCTCCCAGCATGAATGCAGGGGAATAACGCATTGGCATCATGATGGTGCGGTCTAGCTTTATTCGGCTAACCGGACGCGTAGCGGCCGCCACACTGGCTTCGGAGAGCACGCGGTTGCCATTCCACATGCCACCATTGAGCAACATCTCGAATACCCGGCCCAGGTCATCGGCCGAGGCATACATGTTGCCAGCCGGCACGATCGAGGACATGAAAGCATCTTCATTGGATGCCGTAATCGCGTCCTCGAAAGGAATGGCGACAATGCGCTCCATGTACAGATTGAAGGGCCAGACCAGCGGTTGCCCAGTGGCGATATTCAGCGGCACCTGGTCTCTGTGTTCGGGTGCAATACCGTAGCTCAGGTACTGACAGCCAAGCGGTTTTGCCAGCCATTCACTGAGGGCTTCGTTGAGTTCAATATCGCCGACGCGACGAATGATTTCACCGATAATGAAGCCGCCAGTCAGGGCATGGTAAGACTGCACACGCTTGCCGTCGTCCTGGGTCGGCGATTCGCAAATGAGCTTGACTACACGGTCGAAGTCTCGCAGCAGGTCGGGGTTGCGATGTTCCTTGGGAATAAACGGCACACCGGCACGGTGACTCATCAGGTCCAGCAGGGTGATGTGCCCTTTGCCTTTCTGGCCAAATTCCGGAATGTGGTCACTGACGAGGTCATCAAGGCTGAGCTTGCCTTCTTCAATCAGCTTGAAGACGAGCAAGGCGGTAACTGCCTTGGAGGCAGAGAACAGGCATTGCGGTGCATCAGGCTCGAGTACATGTACGGGGCCGGCATGACCGGCCATGTTGCCGCGCACACAGCCCAGTGAACGCTTAATCACGATCTTGCCGCGACGCCGCACGACCAGGGTAAGCCCCGGGTGTACGCCAGAGCGATACAGGTGCTCTACCGTCTGCCAGATGTGGTTGACGCCTGCTGAGGTCATTTCCGCCTCAACCGGATCACATTCCGCCGCGTGGTCTATGCGGGTGACTTCAGCGAGATCTTCGGCGACCTGAACACGCCGTTTGCCGACGAATAGCATCAGGCGGGCAACAGGCTTTTCAGTTCGACCGATTCATCTGCCAGGCTGGCAGGATCAGGTCGGACTTTGTGGGTAACCAGTTGCTTGGCCATCATGAAATCCTTGGGGCGGCTGATGCTGTCAACGGCGATGAGTTGTCCATCCTTGAGATAGAACACGGAGAAACTGCGATCATCTGGATTGCCACGCACCACAGATTGATCGTAGCCCTGGGACAGGCCGACCATCTGCAGTTTCAGGTCGTACTGGTCAGACCAGAACCAGGGCAGGCTGTCATAGGCAGTGGCCGTGCCCATTAGATTGGCAGCGGTGCAACGCGCCTGGTCCATTGCGTTCTGCACTGATTCAAGTCGCACGCGGCGGTCAAACAACGGGTTGTAATGATCCGTGCAGTCACCGGCAGCATAGATGTGCGGGTCGGAGGTCTGGGTGAACTCGTTGACCACGATGCCGTTGTCGACTTCGAGGCCCGCATCGGCCGCGAGTTCGACATTCGGTACGATGCCTATGCCGATGACCACGATATCGGCTTCTATCCTGCTACCGTCGCCGAGTACCACGTGTGTGACCTCGGGCGTGCCTTCGAGTGCGGTCACTGCGGCACCGGTGCGTAGGTCAACGCCGGCAGCACGGTGTACTTTTTCGTAGAAACTGGAAGTATCGGGTGCGGTAACACGGGCCAGTACACGGTCCAGGCCTTCCAGTACCGTAACCTGCATGTCCAGCTTGGTGGCGACTGCGGCGACCTCCAGGCCAATGAATCCGCCACCG
>JBFKKS010000165.1:0-5620 GCA_041630955.1 Nevskiales bacterium | reverse complement strand
GCATCAGCAGCTCTGCGTTCACCATCTCCAGCGACTGGGAACCGTAGACGAAGATCGGGAGCAAGAGGACATGCAGAACAAGCACCAGCCCCATCAAGAGAACCGTCTTGCGGCTGGTTGGCCACTCCTTGAAGTCGATAAAGCGATCAATCAGATTCATCTGCAGCTTCCCCCCGAGTCCCTGCAAGAAACTCTGACGAAAACCTGATGCCTCTACTCAGGCTTCCGCATCGACGTATTGCCAGCCTGCTCCCACCTGGAGGATGCAGCGAGCGGCTATAGGGTGATGCCCCAGCTCAGGCCAGTTCCCAAGCCAAAGCATAGCGATTCTGGCTAAAGATGTTTGTGATCACCGTCACAAATCCCGTAATTCCGCCACGCACTAAGCACCGTTTCGTATCCCCGAATACTTAATCGCTCACCCCTTGAAAACCGGTCCAACTCCCCCTTTCCGGCTTCTATTGGGGGATAGTGCAATAGGCATATTAAGCCGCCAACTGATGTCCAGAACAAGCTTGGGCTTGGGCTTGTATTCAATTGGTCTACTGGTATGATAAGTGTACCAATTAGAGGCAAGTCATGTTTGAAGCCGTCAATAAACAATCACTCTCAGAGGCCGTTTTTGCCCAACTGCGCAGCCGCATCATCAACCGTCAACTGGACGCCGGTGATGAACTGCCATCCGAGCGCATTCTCTGCGAGATGCTGGGCGTGAACCGCGGTGCGGTACGCGAGGGCATCAAGCGCCTGCAACAGGCCGGACTGGTGCAGGTTCGCCAGGGTGGGCCTACCGTGGTGCTGAATTTTGAAGAAGAAGCCGGGCTGGAAATCCTGCCCGCCCTGCTCATCGACGAGGAAGGACATATGAAAGTTGAAGTCGCGCGTGGAATCATCAGCCTGCGTCAAAGCCTGGCTCCCTCCGTCGCTGGGGGTGCCGCGAAACGGGCCAAGGCTGCGACCGCCGATCAACTGGAAAACCTGCTCAGCCAGATGCGTGAAACCGACAACATCACGTATTTACAGGATCTGGTTTTCGAGTTCTGGGATGTGCTCGTGCAAGGCAGCGGCAACATCGCTTACAAACTGGCTTTCAATTCCCTGCGCAAGACCTACAGGAAAATCTGGGTGCTGCTCACGCAGACCCTGGCCGACGAATTTCGCGACATCCATAACCTGACCGTGCTGGCAGCCGCCGTACGCAGCGGCGATGTCGAGGCTGCGGAGACCGCCGCGCGGGCTCATGTCGCGATCGGTTCCAACGCCATGAATCTCGTGCTGGATGCCTATGAACAAGGGCAGTCTGATGAATTTGGCAAGCTAGACTCAGTAGAGTGAGGTTGAAGATGAATACACAGCCCATGAATCCTGACACTTCGGCCAGCGCCGACAGCCCGGCCACCGCCGGCCGCGCTCTGGCCGTGTTCTTTACTACGCCCAGCCCGATGATTCTGGTTGCCCTGACCTCGGTCTTTGCGGGCCTGCGCCTCTATCAGGGCAACTTCACCTGGGCCGATGCCATAGCCCCGGCCATCATTTTTGCCTTCTGGCCTATGCTGGAATGGCTGATTCACGTTTACATGCTGCATTACAAGCCGGTCACTGTCTTTGGACGCAAGATCGATTTCCTGTTACCGCAAACCCACCGTGACCATCACGCAGAACCCTGGGACCTCAAACAGGTATTCATTCCACTGCATATCTTTCCGCTGGTAGCCCCGCTGTTGATCATAGGCTGCTATCTGATTATGCCTACCACCGAACTGGCGCATGGCGCGCTGGCTGTCTACTTCCTGCTGGCGCTGAACTACGAGTTCTGCCACTACCTGGCGCATATCCGTTGGAGCCCACCCAGCGAGTACTATCGCCGACGCGTGCGCCTGCATCGCTTCCACCACTTCAAGAACGAGAACAAGTGGTGGGGGGTGTCGATGGGGCTGGCCGATGTGTTGCTGGGTACCGCGCCAAATCCGGAATCAACAGAGCGCAGTTCAACGACTGGAAATTTGCTCGGGCGCTAAGAAGCGTTACATTCCACATACTGAATTGTTCCTGGAGTAGTGATGAAAAACTTCAACGCCTTTATCGCCGGTTTTGTCTCCACCCTGCTGTTTCACCAAGGCGTTCTGGCGCTCCTGCACACGGCCAATCCCAATGTGCCAGCCCCTTATGACCTCACAGCCACCGCACCACTACAGGTGCCAGCCGTCATTTCACTCGCCTTCTGGGGCGGCATCTGGGGTATCGCAATCTGGCAGATTCTGAAAAACAGCAGTGGTATCGGTTACTGGCTGACGGCGATCATCCTTGGCTCCATAGGGCCGTCAGCACTGGCGCTGTTCGTGGTCATGCCGCTTAAGGGCCTGGGCGTTGCGATGGGATGGAACCCGCAAATTATCGTCGGCGCATTAATCCTGAATGCCGCCTGGGGCTTTGGTCTGGGCCTGATGATGCGCATCCTGCCTGCCGGCCCCAGCAGCGACGAATCCTAGTTGATAGGGCATAATCGGGCGCTTAATTTCAAAGCCGGATTCCGTCATGGCCCATGATGTCACCACCGAAGTTACGCTTGATGCCCCGATTGCCGAAGTCTGGGCGCTCCTCGCCGATGTGCATAACTGGAGTAACTGGAACCGCATTTTCCGCTTCAGTCGTGCTAGTTTGAAACCCGGCGGCGCGGGCATGTTGTGGGCACGAATCGGGCCTGCTGAAATCCCGTTGCGGGTGAAATTCCAGGTGGTCGATGAACAGCGGGAGTTACGCTGGGAAGGCGGTGTAGGCCCGGTCCTGCACGGTAGTCACTATCTGAAGCTGGAAGCGATCGACGACACACATACGCGCCTGACCCACGGTGAAACTTTTAAAGGCGTGGTCATCAGTGCCAGCTGGAAACTGCTGGCCGGGCAGTTGCCGGCTGCCTACAAGGCCTTCAACAAGCAACTGGCCAAAAAACTGGCGGCCTAAACGCGCCCCACAACGGCTTTTAGCCCCCCGCCCAGCTTGGCCGTCAGGCTTGGCGCCCCAGCCGGGGCACGGTCGTCAAAAGACAGGTACTCGTCTTCGATTGGGCTGTAACGCAAGTCCGGCGCATCGCGCATGAAGTCCTGGGTCACATACCAGGGCGGCGCTGTACCCTGCCTTGGCATCACCTTGTTGGCTCTTTTCACATAGCCGGAACTGAGGGCACCAAACACCGTATGCTCGGTACGGTGATCAGACGGATCCCTCGGCACCACCTTGCGATAGCCCTTGCGATCCATATGCTTGAGCAGGCGGCATATATATTCGCTGGCGATATCCACCTTGAGGGTCCATGAGGCGTTGATATAGCCGAAGATCATCGCCACGTTCGGTATGCCTTCCAGCAGCGTGCCCTTATAAGTCACACGCTCATTGATCGGGGCTGGTTTGCCATCGACCCTGAGTTGGGCACCACCGAACATCTGCAGACTCAGGCCGGTTGCGGTGACGATAATATCGGCCTCCAGTTCCTCGCCAGACTTAAGACGAATGCCTTTCTCGGTGAAAGTATCAATATGATCCGTCACCACCGAGGCCTTGCCCTCCCTCACCACATTGAACAGGTCACCATCGGGCACGATACACATGCGCTGATCCCAGGGACCATAGGTCGGCGAGAAATGGCGCATGTCCACTGAGTCGCCCAGTCGTTTGCGTGCCGCCGACAGTATCCAGCGGCGTATCAGGTTGGGGCGTTTCTGTGACAGTCGATAAAGATACCGCTGAAAGCGCACATTACGAGCCCGGGCTATGCGGTAAGCCATTTTTTCGGAAAGATGCTTCTGCATCTTGGCCGACAAGGGATCAATCGCAGGCCAGGAAAAAATGTAGGTGGGTGAACGCTGCAGCATGGTCACGTGCGCGGCCTTGTCGGCCATCGCCGGCACCAGTGTAACGGCCGTTGCGCCACTGCCCACAACGAGCACCTTCTTGCCACTGTAGTCGAGGTCTTCCGGCCAGTGTTGCGGATGGATCATCTGTCCCTTGAACTTTTTCTCGCCAGGGAAATCCGGCCTGTAGGGTTCGTCGTAGTTGTAATAACCGGTACAGCCAAGCAGGAAGTGACAGCTGTATTCCTCCTGTTCACCACTGCCCTCATGCCGCACGGTCACCGTCCAGCGCGATGATGCTGTGTCCCAGTCTGCCGCCACCATTCGAATACCGTAGCGAATGTGCTGGTCGACCCCGTTTTCATCAGCAGCTTCTTCCACGTAACGCTTGATCGAAGGGCCATCGGCCAGGGTTTGTGGATTGATCCAGGGCTTGAAGTTATAGCCAAAGGTAAACATGTCGGAATCGGACCGAATGCCCGGATACTTGAACAGGTCCCAGGTGCCACCGATCGCCTGGCGGCGCTCCAGGATGGCGTAGCTCTTGCCCGGACACTCGCGTTGCAAATGGACGGCAGCACCAATGCCCGACACCCCTGCACCAATGATCAGCACATCAAAGTGATTATTGCTCATACCTGTACCTATTAACCGGCGGGTCATTACCTGACCCTCAAGAATGGAAGCAGACGCCAGCCCCGTCAAGGAGCATACCTGTTACCCGGTAGCCGTTTCAGGCTTGGATAAGCTGCTGCGTCTGCCCGCAATGGAGACTGACCGCACGGTATCGGCACAGGCCCTTGCCACGCTGAAAAGCAGAGTTGGCAATCAACCAGACGCCCACCACCCGCTCGGGCAGTGCCCCGCCTATAGCGCGCTGGTAGTCTGACCTGACATTACGGGATTCGCTCAGCCACTGTCCAAGCTCGGCAGGATTATTGCGCAGTACCCAGTGCGTCTCACGCTGATCCCACCATGGCAGGGGACACTGAAAGATGGTGTCAACTGCCATCCCGCTGCTCCACATATAGGTCAGGTCGAGGCCGTTATCGAACTCGATCGCGAGTGACAGATAGTCATGCGTGGGCTGAATATGTTCCGGCAGGCGTGACGGTAACTGCTCTACCAGCCAGTCCCAGTTCAGTACCAGGTCATCTGTCAGCGACAGGTCGACCGGATATTGCAGGATTCCGCCATCACCGTGTGTATCACAGCACAAGGACCCGTCCTCAGCGTGAGGACGAAAAATCTCGCCCTCCCCAACACGCCACAGGTAATGCCAGCCTGCTGGTGGCTGCGCGGGTTTCTGCAGGCGTTCCATCAGCGGCCCGAACAGTTCCTGATTCACGGCGGCTGCAGTTTGCAAGGCAGTCGCTTCATCGCCCTGCCAGCGTATCGCCACGACTGAAAACTCGCCCGAAATGGGCAGACTGGGCAACGCCTTATCAAAATTCCCCTGCGGGTCGGCAAAACCGCCCGGCACCGCAGCTATGATCTGCAGCCTGCCAGCCTGCTCGGCCCGGATCACCGCAGCAGCCGCCGGCATGCGGTGGATATCCGCCTCACCAATGCGATACCACAGGCCCATACCGGGACCAATCGCCACATCCAGCGGGCGCGACAGATACAGGCAGCCATCGGCCATCAGGGTGATCGACTCGCCTGCCTGCAGGGTCAGGCCGGTATCCAGCCATTGCTCCTCACCGGCCTTGAGCGTAAACCCGGTGTGCTCGGCAACCGTGCCTGACAACTGGCCCAGTGCCTGCTCCAAT
>JBFKKS010000164.1:0-5737 GCA_041630955.1 Nevskiales bacterium | reverse complement strand
GAACAGCGCCACCATTCTGCGTTCCTGCAACACTGGCAGTGACCCAAGCGGGATGGTTTTGTAGTCGGCCAGTTCATAGCCCGCAGGAATCGGCACGACAATTTCCACGTTCCCGATCTTCAGGGTGATGCGTTCATCCTGGCTAGACGTGATAATAGGCAAAGCTGCCACAGCAACGCTGTGAACCAAGAGTCCGGCCAGCAGCAACAGACACCCACCAACCGGCATCAACCTTGATGGCCCTATATATTTCACTTATATGCCCTTATCGACCCTGTGCGATCGCTCACGAATCATTACCTGATGAATAGAATAAATCTATGGCTGGGCCTGGCTTTAATCACCGGAATGAACATTTCAACGCCACTGCAGGCCACGGGGGACGACAACAACAGTCTTGCGCTTAATCTGATCTATCAGCGCACCCTGCCATCCATCGTAAGCATTACGGTTGTCGACCACAATGGCCAGAAACGACGGGGAAGTGGATTTTTCGTTGATGAAAGAGGCCTCTTTGTCACCAGTTTCGCTAACGTGCAGGATGCCCAGCGCATCACTATGCGAACCCATGATGGATGGTTGTATGACGTGACGGATGTCATCGCCCTGGCGAGGGAGCATGATCTTGCACTGCTGCGTGCGCCAATCGCCGAAACCCGGGTACTTGACCTGATCAGCCCAACTGCCAGGCTGGTCAATGGCTACCCTGCAGTGGTGGTTGGTAGTGGCTCCGGGCTCACCTGGCATATTGCCAGTGGCGCTGTCGCATCAGGCACTCGCGATTCGACCCATGCTGAACTCGACAATACTGATCTGATCGCCTTTACATCCACCATCAAACCAGGAACCCAGGGGGGACCGCTGCTTAACCAGTACGGGCAGGTAATGGGCGTGATACGTGCCTCGCAACATCCAGACAGCCACTGGGCAGTCCATGCCGATCATGTGCGCGAACTGATTGCACGGATCAATGCCATGCCGCTTTCAGCGACCTGGGTATCAATCCCGAAGCCCCCCACACCACCTGCAGTGGCAACTCTTGCGCAAGAAACAACTGCCCCCGGCGCTGGAGAACTCGATAGTTCGGGACTTGAAGAAAATGCGGATCCGGCAGAATCCGATCAGCCCGCAGAAACCGCTGGCAAACTGGAGACAGCTGGCCTGAATGCATCATCGGCCCTGAACACGGAACCCGCGACAGACAAACAGGATTCACCGAGGCCTCCGAAGCCTATTGAACACATCACCCAGGTCAAACGCCTGGCGTGGTCAACGGTTTCCACAGAACCAGACCCAAGTCGCGTCTGCCCGCCCATGATCAGCGAGCACCTGCGCAGGGAGTTTGGCATGCTGACCGTCGCCAATGATTCCAATCCTCAGGCCAGCATGCACCTGAGCGGCACGCTCAATACCGATAAGGAATGCAATATGTGGGGATGCTTCGATGGCTACCGCCTGGACATGTCCTTCAGCATCGTCAACACACAAGGCACAACGCTATTCAGAGACCTGTTCAAGGTTGATGAAGACGATGTCGAAGAAGCCTGCGAGGAACTGGCTGAAGACATCGTGGATGAGGTCGAGGACTATTTCTGACCAAGGTCTGCCCACAGTCGACTGACTGCCGGGCGGCGTCCAACCTGATCAAACAGCGATGAGTCGATTATTCCTGCGCGCCACCCGGTCCTTGATGTCGATCTGCATGGCCTCACGGCCGCCCACGGTTTCCAGCCATGCATCCACAGACTCGCGCTCGTCAGCAGGCACCGATCGATAGCAATCCACGGCGCGTTGCAGCATCCACTGCGAATAGGGAAAAACCAGTCGCTTTGACTTCGCCTCTCCAACCCGGAATTGGTGCTCCCCTATTGCCCTTGAGATGTACTGTTTGTCCGGGTGGGCCGTGAGCCATGCCGAGAGACGCTCGACGGTATCGGCCAGGATCGGAAAATGTTCGCCGAAGAAATGTTGCAGGATCGGATTCAGCGTTTCCGGAACCTGGTCATCCGGCAGGAATTCGCCTTCATCCTGCTGCTGCGCATTGATACGCCTGATCCACTCCACCACCGCCGGGGCCTTTGCCTCCATGATTTGTCTTGGATAGGGGTCCAGCCATAAATGGGCGTACAGCGGCCCGGCCAGGGCAAAGTCCCCAATACAAGGCCGTGAGCCAAGTAGATAAGGATGCTGCTCAAGGTGTGTATTGAACTGGTCCAGGAATTGCTCGTACCAGGCTTCAATGGCCGGTACGGTATCGTCATTGATGCCCAACGGACCGACAAAGCCGCTGAATGTCTTGCCGAATTTCCGGCCGACAGCACGGCGCACTGCTGCAGGCAGCCAGTTGCCGGCAACGCGTCCAAATTCGCCCATCAAGTAGTCGCCATGATGGTCGAGAAAATTCCAGCGGTAGTGCATGGCTGGCAGCAGGAACCACTCATCGGCGTAAACCTCGAATAAGAAAGCAGCCAACCGCTGCCTGGGTGAGGTCGGATAAATGGACCGTTCAGTGAAACGGGCTTCCAGAAAATCAATAATGTCTGATGTGTCCTGTACCACTACATCATCGGGTGACTGCAATACCGGGATAAAGCGCACTCCCGTCCGGGGAATAATCACGCGTTTATATACCCACAACGTGGATACGATCTCTTTATAGGGAATGCCCTTGTAGCGTAAATAAGGTCGGACCTTTCCTGAGTAATAGGAATGATCCATCGCGTAGAACTTGTAGTTATCTGTCATGGCTAGTCCGATGCGGGCATGTCTTGTGGTGTGCCTGTAATAGACAGTTTCAGCCGGCGCAGGCCGCGCGCAGGCTTCGGGGTTCGTTGCAAAGGCAGGTGGAATTCGTTCTCCAGACCCGACTCGATCAGGCCATATTGCTTCAATGCGCCATCGAGGTCTGCAGGTTGCAAGCGTGCTCGCACACGTTCACGCACTGCCTCTGGCAAGGCGGCATAGGCGCGCTGCAACTCACCTCGGCACCAGACCCGATATTGAGACACCGGCAATTTGGGGAATGCCACCGCTGGCACCTTGTAGTCGAAGTGTTTGCGCTGTTCACGCCAGGCCAGTGCATTCGCCGCCAGATAGGGCAGGTAAACCTCGCCGATATCCTTGAATATCCAGTCCCATCCGGGGTGTGAAAAATCGCCTATTTTCTGCTCGCCGGGGTGACGACTGGCCTTGGCATTCCAGAGCCTGGCCAGCCATTCATACACTGCCGGCGCCCGCTCCCGCATGATGCGGGCCGGTGTTGGGTCAAGTCCGAAATGGCGGAACATGGAGGCGAAATAACCGAAGTCGACCAGTGTAGGGTGCTCACCCAGTAAATAAGGTGTTTTATCAAGTATCGACTGTAAGTGTTTTATGTTATTCAAATATGTATTTTTTACATATTCTTCATTGTGGGGGCGTACACCCTCGCCCCGTACCTGTATTGCCTGCTGACGCTTACCGAAATACCAACCCACGAGCCTGGGTATCGGCCAGTTTCTCATGACCTCACGGGCAATCCGGTCACCCATCAGGCGAAAGTCCTGCGGAAACATCCAGCGGTAGTACAGCGCGGGCCGCCACAACCATTCATCGGCATAGTCCTCGACCAGTTTGGACAGGAAATGCACATAGGGGTCACTGGGAATGATGGGTTGCCGGGGATAGTGGCGGTCAAACCAATACAACATCGGCGTGGTGTCTTTGAGCCACTGACCATTGGCGCATTCCACCACCGGCACCTTCATCAGGCCGGTATGCGTGTAGATCGGGTCCAGTAATTCCGAGGTCCCCGCTTCAACACGCTGAAAAGGTATCTCCTTGTACCGCAGATACGCCTCCAGCTTGCCGCTGAAATAGGACACATCCATGAGGTAAACGCGGTACGGCTCGTACCGGCCTGGGTCTGGCATGACTTTGACTACTTGCTCACGATCGTCTGGGCACCCTTGATGAAGGCGTCTTCGGCTTCCTTGTTGGACTCATCTTCCATGTTTGGCAACTTGAACGGAACAGCGATACCACGCTCGCAGGCCGGGCGGGCGCGCATCGTATCCATCCAGCGGCGCAGGTTATCCAGTCCTTCTATATTGATCCCCGACCACTTGTATGTTCGCACCCAGCACCAGTTGGCAATGTCGGCGATGGAGTAGTCGCCGGCCAGCCACTCGTTATCCGCCAGGCGTTTGTCCAGCACCTCGAACAATCGCCGCCCTTCATTCTGGTAGCGCTCTATAGCGGCTGGCAGCTTTTCGGGGAAATAGCGATAGAACACATTGGCCTGGCCCATCATGGGCCCGATCCCGCCCATCTGGAACATCAGCCACTGCATCACAAGAGAACGCCCTTTTACATCGCTCGGCATCAGCCGGCCCGCCTTCTCGGCGAGATAGACCAGAATGGCGCCCGACTCGAACACGGCGAAGTTGTCATTCTCACGATCGACGATGGTGGGGATACGTCCATTCGGATTGAGAGCCAGGTATTCCGGCTTCTTCTGATCTCCCGACATGATGTTGACCACATGGGTTTCGTAAGGGATTTCGAGCTCTTCGAGCGCAACAGAAGCCTTCCAGCCATTGGGGGTAGAGAAGGTATAAAGGTCAATTACTGGCTCGGTCATGGGTATTCCTCAGCGGGTAAACATTCGATCTAACAGCCCCGGTGACAGGCGCCGTCCGTAATTGGCCATCTGCGCATCCTTGCCAATGGTGACGAAAGACTCGTTTTTACGGATGGCCTTGAGTGTTCGAGCCGCAACCACTTCGGCAGTCAGCTTGCTGCCACGCATGGTTTTCTCAACCTTGGCGCGCGCCTTGGGGGTATCCAGCTTGCCGACCAGCTTAAGGCTCTCAATGATTGGAGTGCGTACGTATCCGGGACAGATCGTCGAGACTCCCACACCTGAACGAGCCACTTCATAACGCAATGATGACGACAGGCCAACAACGGCATGCTTGGTGGCACAGTAGGTACTCATGCCGGGCTGGCCAATCAAACCGGCGGCCGATGCCATGTTAACGATGTGCCCGCTTCCCTGCTCAAGCATGCCTGGTATGAACAGCTTGCAACCATGCACTACGCCCATGACATTGATATCAATCAGGCGTTGCCAGTCTTCTATCTCGACCTCATGCATCAGGCCTGACATGACGACCCCGGCATTGTTCACCAGAATATCCACCGTGCCATGCTCGGCCCGAACGGCCTCCGCGAGGCCCTGCATGAGTCGGTAGTCGGCCACATTGGCTGAGTATGGGTGGGCCTGGGCACCGTTGGCCTCACATAAGTGTTTGCTCTCGGCAAGGCGAGACTCATTCGTCCCAACCAGGATCAACCTTGCGCCCTGGCGGGCCAATGCCACGGCGATTGCCTGCCCGATACCGCTGCTGGCACCAGTGACGAGTGCCAGCTTGCTGTTAAAATTTTTCATTGCACTTTGTAAAGACCTTTCTTGGCGGGTAGCCACCAGGTGAAGCCGAACAGGATGGTGCCCACCAGCAATCGACCCAGCGCGGGCTTCTTGTCTTTAAGGACTTTCATGGCAAGTGGAATTTCCAGCACATGTGCAGCCAGAATCAAGGCAGAGATCAATACGGCCCAGTGATCAAGGCGGCCGATGATAACCAGCGCAGCGGCGATCATGTAAAAGGCGAACAGCGCTGCATTCTGTACCTGCCAGAATTCTTTCAACTCAGTCATTACTTCCTCCTGTAAGTTTACGTTCAGTCCAGACTCT
>JBFKKS010000163.1:0-5768 GCA_041630955.1 Nevskiales bacterium | reverse complement strand
TCAATCGTCGCCTGGCCTCAATTGGCCGACTGATTCGCTTTGATCCACGCGGCAGCGGGTTATCCGATGCCCGCCCAGATGACGGGCAGGGCCTGGCCGAGCACTGGGCAGAAGACCTGCTGGCGGTGATGGATGCCGTGAGATCTGCTTCGGTCAATATTCTGGCCTGGATTGATGGCGGCCCTTTGACTCTGCGTTTCGCTGCCAGCCACCCTGACCGCACAGCCTCTATCGCACTGTGCAACACGGTCGCTCGATACCTTGCTGCTCCAGACTATCCTGAAGGCCACCCACAGGAAGTCATGGATCAATATCTGGCGTTCACCAAGAAGCATTTTGGGGATGACCAGTGGAGCATTTCGGCCAATCCAAGCATTGCAGGGAATGAAGAAGCACTGCGCTGGATGGCCAGGATTTGCCGCGCCTTTGGCACCCCCAAGTCAGCAGTGAAAGCCTTCGAGAATCAGCAGAAAATGGACTCAAGATCCGTTTTACCGGTAATCACGGCTCCAACACTGGTTATGGGGCGCAGAGACTCTCTTCTGGCGCCCCTGGCCATTACCCGTTACGTGGCCGAGCATGTCAATGGCGCCCGGTTCGTCGAGATCCCCGGCATGGATCAGATGCCCATGTTTGATAGTCCGGATCTGATCATTGATCTTGTCGAGGAACACATTACGGGCCAGCGCAGCGGAGGCGTGGCCGATCGCATCCTCACCAGCCTGTTATTCACTGACATCGTCGGCTCTACAGAAATGGCTGCCCGCCTGGGCAACGTGCAATGGCGTGAACTGCTTGACCGTCATGACAAGCTACTAAAAGAACAAGTCGGTCTGTTTCGCGGCAAGGTCATTGATCATTCCGGCGATGGCGCGCTGTGCATCTTCGACAACCCCGGCACGGCTATCGACTGTGCGCAGTCTCTGCACAAGGCACTGGCCAATCTCGGTATTAATATCCGCGTCGGCATCCACTTCGGCGAAGTGGAGAAACGTGCCGATGGCAATGTCGGTGGTGTGAATGTGCACGTCGGCGCCCGTGTCATGGGGCTGGCTGGTGCAGGTGAAGTACTGGTCTCACAAACGGTGCAGAACATTCTGCTTGGCTCAAAGCATCTGTTTGAGAATCGCGGCAGTCACGAGCTCAAGGGCGTACCGGGTGAATGGACGCTGTACGCAGTGACAGGCACGGACTAAGCCAACGAAGTCTCGATCACCCTGTGAGTAGCCGCTAGCAGCATTCTGGAATCCGGCGTTACTTGATCCCGATAACCATGGAATCCGGCCCAAGCAGGTGTTCAACACGGGTGGCGACGAAGCCTGCCTCCTTCATCCAGGCCTGGCAGTCCGCACCGGTGTAATCAAAACCACCCGGTGTTTCGATCAGCATGTTCAGGCTCATCAATAGTCCAAATGCATTTTCACGCCGATCATCATCAATCAGTGCTTCGTAAACAATCAGTGCGCCGCCCGGTGGCAAGGCAGCATACGCCTTGGCCAGCAGTGTCTTTTTCTCCTCCAGGTTCCAGTCGTGCAGGATGTGGCCCATGACCAGCACATCCGCCGTGGGCAGGTCATCTTCAAAGAAATTGCCGGCATAGAATTTCAGACGGTCACTTAACCCGTGGTCCTTCAGATACTGCTCAAAAATTGGGCCAACCGGTGGCAGGTCAAAGCCGCCCCCGCCCAGATGGCCATGCGCCTGGGCAATCACCACCGGTACCCCGCCCTGGGCACAACCGACATCAATAAAACTCTGGTATTCCGCCCAGGGAAACTTCTCGGCGATGGCATGCGCTGCCCCGAGACTGACCCCGGTCATGGCCTTCAGAAACCCTTGCAGTTTGACCGGATCTGCATACAGCGCATCGAACAAGCCCTCACCCTCATCGGCCTCGTTATGCGGCCGACCGGTTTGCAGCGCTTCGGTCAAATGCCCCCAGCTGTTGTACAGGCGGGCATTGGCCATTTCGAGCAAACCGCCGACGTAGGTGGGCTTATTGCGGTCCAGAAACAGGCCTGTTTCCTCGGTATTGCTGTACGCATCGCCTTGCCGGTTCAAGAGACCCATTGCCACCAATGCGTCCAGGAAATCGCGTGCGGCGCGGTCATGCAGGCCAAGCTTTCTCGATATGGTTTCCGGGTATTGTGGGTGGTCCCCCAACTCGGTAAACAGCCCTAGTTCCACCGCCGAGAGCAAGGTCTTGGCGCCCCAGAAACCCAGGCCCGTTTGCAGAATCCTGTCAGGGGTTACTTGTGCGTTCATGGTATGCCTCCGGCCAATTGTGGGTATGCCTATCCCGGTATTTACCATCACCTTCAAGCATAGCTGAGATCAATCGGGACCCGAGACAAATCCTGTATTGAGCGCAGGATAACCCTGATTATTTGCCGCCTGATTAATTCTTGATCAAAGCGCATGGCTGATTTAGTGTGCTCTGCTGGTATACCCACTGGATTAACCGCTGCTCGCCATGCCAATTTCATTGTCAGACTGGATCAAGCTCCTGAACCCATTGTTGTTTACGTTCGCCCTGCTGGTGGGCTGCTCGGATGACCCGGCATCAAACTCGGCAAAACCGCCGAAGCCGGGTGATAACACCACCCAGAACAGCGAGCTACCGCCGGTCGGCACCCGTTACGTCACAATGAGCGACGGCGTACCGATTGCGATCAGCATTCATTACCCCGAGGGCTATGATGACAGCCAGCGCTACCCGACCGTCTTTGATATGTCGGGCTATGACGGCTCCGAGGCACGTGGCCGAACACTGATCGGTGAAGCCGGCGATGCGGTCGCCGAACCTGCAACAGGAGAACCATTCCACGAACCGATCGAAACAGGCCTGGCGCTGGCCAGCGATTCGCGCCAGCTCACGGCGATGTTCTCCGATGCCTACGTCGTGGTGCATGCCTCTGTGCGGGGCACGGGCTGTTCGGGTGGTGAGTTCGATATCTACAGCTGGCGCAGCAACATCGATGGTTACGAATTGATTGAATGGATTGCAAAACAGGATTTCTCTGACGGTCGCGTGGCAATCATGGGCCATTCCTACAGCGGCATGACAGGCTTCATGGTGGCTGCCACCCAGCCACCCTCACTGGTAGCCGTGACGGTATCCGGACTGATCGATGATGTATACCGCGGCATCCTGTATCCCGGCGGTGTGTCCAACTATGGCTTTCCCCTGCTCTGGTCACAGGGCATCCGCCCCGGCTCGGAATACGGCGGTGCCACCCTGCCCGGCATGCTCAGGCCAGCCAATGAAAGCGACGACGAGGCACGTGCCCAGCGCTGTGGCGAACATGTACTCGCACGCCCGCGTGACCCGTCCAAGGAGCCTGCCTTACGCGGTAGTGGTGAGTTTGACGAACCCTGGTATCGCGCCACGGCACTGGTGAGCTACCTCAATGGTGACATCCTGGATCAGCACGACCCCGAAATTGCCATCGCTGCAGGCAAAACCGATTCCAGCTATGGCATCACCGTGCCGATTCATGTGACGGCGGCCTACCAGGACGAGCAAACCGGCGGCCGCGGCCCGGCCCACCTGTGGGAACTGGTGGGTCATACCTGGTCCCTGCGGGATGGCGAACCTGTATTCAGCCGGCAACCGGTACCCAAGCGTCTGCTGCTGACCAACGGCGACCACAACACCCAGAACCCTTACTACGGTGGCAGCCCGATTGTGGATGACCGGCGAGCCTGGGTGGACCGCTGGATGAATGGCAGCAGCGGCGGCGCCGAGGTGACCGTGTTGCTGGAGAAGGACGAGGAGCACGTCGGCGGCCGGATTGACGCGAACAACTTTCCTTTGCCCAACAGTCGCTGGACGGATTACTACCTGCGCAGCGATGGTCAGCTGTCACCCGAGGTGCCCATTAGCGATGAAGCCCCCGACAGTTACCTCTCCGGCTCGACCCGGCAAGGGTGGTTCTATGCCGGCTGGTCGGGCGGCCTGGACTTTGCCCCGCTTACCACGGCCGAGGGGCCAGATGAGTTGAATTACCGAACGGAACCCATGCTGACGGACACCACCCTGGCCGGCCCCATCATTGCCGACCTGTGGGCCAGCTCCAATGCCTCCGAGGGCGGCGGCTTCGGTGGCACGGATTACTTTATCTGGCTGATAGATGAGGCACCTGACGGCTCACTCACCTACCTGACCCGCGGCATGCTGCGTACACGTCACGACGCGATCGACCATGACTCGGGACGCAACCAGGCGTTTACCGATACCACCGGGCGCACTGAAACCTATCGGTTCTGGCGCTACCACACCGAAGCGCATCTGACGGAACCGGTGCCGGGCGAAGCATATCGTTACCTGATTGAGGTCTGGCCGGTTGGCCACGTATTTCGTGCCGGCCACCGGCTATTGATCAAGATCACCCGACCGCCTGTCATCGATGCCTATTACGCCTACGTGCCACGTAATCAGCCGGTCACTGAAAATACGATTTACCACGATGCCGAACATCCTTCTCGCATCATCCTGCCATTGGTGCCCACGCCTCCGATGGCGGCACCGCGGCCCTGTGGTGGCCAGGAAGGCGTACGCTGTGTGCCCGGCAACTAGACAGACTGTGGTGGCCTGAGCACCCATGCCCCAATACAAGACTCGCAGCGGCGGCAGCCTGCATTACGAAGCACATGGTAATGGCGACAAACCCATGCTGTTGCTGCATGGCCTTTCGCAAAGCGGCGTGACATTCAAGGGCCTGCTGCCGGCACTGACCGCATCACGCACCGTTTATCTCGTTGACCTGCCCGGCCACGGTCGCTCTTATCGCCCGCAGCGCTACCAGGCTGATGCCATGATCGAGGATGTCACCGGGCTGCTGCGGGACGAGATAGGGCAACCGGCAACGGTCTACGGGCATTCCCTGGGTTCCTTGATTGCGACCGGGCTGGCAACGTCCAGTCCCGACCTGGTCAGTGAACTCATCCTGTCTGACCCACCACTGGTGGTATGGGATGAAGAACGCTGGCCAGGTTCGATTATCAGCTCCTATTTCGGCTGGGCACGCAAGACGCTGAATGCCGGCTACGAGGCCGACAGGATCGTGCCCATGTTGCAGGGTGCTTTTCCGCACCGCCCGATGCATGTACTCGAAGACCAGGCCCAGGCCCTGGCCCAGCTGGATGTCGGCATTCTTGATGCCCTGTTCAATGATGAGCTCACCAGCCTTGATGAGGTACTGTCCAGGTTTGAAGAGCTGCGCTGCCGAACCCTGCTGCTACAAGCCGACCCACGCATTCTGGCTGCCGCCAGCGATGAGGATATTACCGCCATTCAGGCGCGGGTGCGTGATGCACAGCATGTGAAATTTGCCGGTGCCGATCACGATCTTCACCTGTGGAAGCAGCAACCCGTGCTGGATGCGGTGTTGAACTTTCTGGACGGATGAGCCCCTTCATCGGTCGTCCACGCACGGCGACAAGGCCGGTTTACAAACAGGCTGTGAGTCAGACCTGCCTTTTGGCGACCAGGAAGCGAAGCCTGTGCCCCAGGACCGTTTCACTTGCCTGGTTCAGCACCCGGTACTGGTAACTGACGATGCCCGCATGCGGCCGGTGCCCCGCTTCAAGCTCGACGCACTCCCCAAGAATGGACAGGCTGTCACCGGGCCGCAGTGGGCGACGCCACTGCAGGTCATCCATACCCATGCCGGCCAGTTGCCGCAGTGGACCATGGGCCTTGATGCGTAACGGGTTGACCAGTGCCAGGCTATGCAAGCCGGAAGCCACTACACCGCCAAACAGGC
>JBFKKS010000162.1:0-5811 GCA_041630955.1 Nevskiales bacterium | reverse complement strand
GAACTGCTGCTGGAGCGCCTGCAACCTACCGGATTACGTCCAGCGCTGTTTGACAGCTGGGATGAATACCTGAAAAGCAATGCTCGGCTCGGCCTGTGCATTGCCCCCCTTGAACAGGCTTTCAGGCTGGCCGAGCCGGCTTTAAGTGTGTTACCGGAAGCTGTCATCCTCGGGGTACGCCCGCCAGCCGCGCGTCGACGCAGAGCTCAGCGGGATGCCTCGGCCATCCTGCGTGACCTGACGGACCTTAGTGTTGGGACACCAATTGTGCATCAGGACCACGGGGTAGGACGCTTCCTCGGCCTACAACACATGACCGTCGGGGGGCATGATGCTGAGTTCCTGACGCTGGAATATGCCGAGGGCGCTAAACTCTACGTCCCGGTTGCCAACCTCCATCTGGTCCACCGCTATACCGGCGCAGATGCACAAGCCGCCCCCGTGCACAGACTCGGTTCGGAACAATGGGAGAAGGCACGTAAACGTGCGGCCCGTAAGGCTCGTGATGCCGCGGCCGAGTTACTGGAGATTCAGGCCCGCAGGGCTGCCAAACCCGGCGTAGCCATGCATGCAGAAGCGCTTGACTACCAGCGTTTCAGTGACCAGTTTCCATTCGAGGAAACGGTTGATCAAAAGCTGGCTATTGACCAGGTTGTGACTGATCTTGCCTCCACTCAACCGACGGACCGAGTTGTCTGCGGTGACGTAGGGTTCGGCAAGACCGAGGTGGCCATGCGGGCTGCCTTTGTGGCAGCCCAGAGTGGCAGGCAAGTAGCCGTATTGGTTCCAACCACCCTTCTGGCACAGCAGCATTTCCAGAATTTCTCAGACCGATTTGCAGATTGGCCGGTGCGCATTGGAATCCTGTCCCGCATGGGGGGCAGCAAGGCCCAGGCACAAACGCTAGCGGAAATTGCCGATGGCCGCATCGATATTGCAATTGGCACCCATAAGCTCCTGCAAGCCGATGTCCATTTCAAGAACCTCGGTCTCGTCATCATTGATGAAGAGCATCGCTTTGGTGTTCGTCACAAGGAGCGACTCAAGCAACTGCGTGCCAATGTCGACTTATTGACGCTGACTGCCACACCCATTCCACGCACCCTGAACATGAGCCTGGCAGGACTGCGTGATCTATCTATTATCGCGACACCCCCAGCAGAAAGAGTGGCCGTACAGACCCAGGTCTCGGAGTGGAATGGCGCCATGGTGCGTGAAGCATGCCTTCGTGAAATCAAACGTGGTGGTCAGGTTTATTTCCTGCATAACCGTGTAGAGGATATCGAGCGGGTTGCCCGGGAATTGGGAGAACTGGTACCAGAGGCCAGCATCCGCACTGCTCATGGCCAGATGCGTGAACGCGAGCTGGAAGCCGTCATGCTCGACTTCTATCACCAGCGCTTTAACATTCTGGTCTGCACAACCATTGTCGAAAGTGGTATTGATGTTCCCAGTGCTAACACCATCCTGATTAACCGAGCGGATCGTCTCGGACTGGCCCAGTTGCACCAGCTTCGTGGTCGTGTAGGTCGTTCACATCACCGGGCCTACGCTTATCTGATCACACCGCACCGTAAATCGATGAGCAAGGATGCTGTACAGCGACTGGATGCCATAGCTGCCCTTGGTGATCTCGGCGCAGGCTTCATGCTTGCCACCCAGGATATGGAGATACGTGGAGCCGGTGAATTACTTGGCGAGGATCAAAGTGGTCAGATTGAGGCGGTGGGCATTACCCTCTATACCCAGTTGCTGGAACGCGCCAAGAAGGCACTTGCCTCGGGCGAATTAGGCGAGGCGAATTTGAACGAGGGTAGCTGCGTCATCGACCTGGGCGTGCCCGCCCTGCTTCCTGCCGACTATGTTCCCGATGTCCATACCCGACTGGTGCTGTATAAGCGCATAAGTCACGCCAGTGATAATGAGGAATTGCGTGACTTGCAGGTAGAACTGATCGATCGCTTCGGCTTGTTGCCAGAAGCTGCCCAACAGTTATTTGCCGTAACCAAGCTCAAACTTCGAGCCGAGCCCATTGGCATCACCAAGATTGAGGCCGGTGACACGGGTGGACGCCTGATTTTCAATGATAAGCCGCAAGTTGATCCCGCACGTTTGATTCACCTTATACAGACCCAGCCAAACAGTTACCGACTGGATGGTAACCAGCGCTTGCAGATTTCGCAGCCTATGCCCAAGCCCGAGACGCGTGCAGACTTCATTCATGCCCTGCTCGATCACCTGCTGGATTAACCTGACCGGCCAGCAGGCTTATACTCAACGCATTAAGATGAACACAACATCTGAATCAGCCGTGAGAGTCTCGTGGAAGAAACTGACAACCTGCAGCGACTGGAAAAGCGGATAGGACGTGTCCACCTTCGCACCCGTACAGGCATTGAGACTGAGCACGGGGCAGACGTATTCCACATAGGTGCGAATGTTTTCCACCTGGAGAACTGGTATTCCGGACATAAGATCATCCGCTTCATTCTGAAGCTATTGCGACTCCATACACGCGGTGTCCGCAACTCCCTTAACATCACTGTTCGCAGCAACCCAGTCACTATTCCCCACCTGCCAAAAGCATTTGACGGTTTTACCTTGCTGCACCTGTCTGATCTGCATCTCGATATGCACCCGGAATACCCCTCAGCGCTAAACCGTGCAATCGAACAGCTTGATTATGACCTGTGCGTCATCACAGGCGATTTCAGGGCCCGTACCAAGGGCCCTATTGATGATGCCATCAGTGCCATGGGCGCTGTCATCACCCAAATCAAAGCACCCACTTATGCCATCCTCGGCAACCATGACAGCATTTTCATGTTGCCGGCACTGGAGGACATGGGCATTCAGGTACTGCTCAATCAGTCAGTGGCAATCAGCCGCGATAATGAGAAGTTATGGCTTGCAGGCATAGATGACCCTCATTACTTCAAGATGGAGAATTTCGAGAAGGCCGCCGATGATATTCCAGCCGAATCCGCCTCCATACTTTTATCCCATTCACCAGAACCCTATCAGCGTGCGGCCCATATTGGCTTCGACCTGATGCTTAGCGGTCATACACATGGCGGCCAGATATGCCTGCCCGGCGGAATCGCATTGATTACCAATGCAAATGCACCTCGTGACTACTGTGCCGGTAAATGGCGGTATGGAGATATGCAGGGGTACACATCAGTGGGATCGGGCTCTTCCATTGTGGATGTGCGCTTTAACTGCCCGCCAGAGATCACCCTGCACCGACTCAGCCATAACGAGGCTAAGGGTCAGTAAGGTCGCTTTCTAATGCGCAATCGATAACCCAGTGGCGAAAGCGCCAATTCGGCAATGATGAAGAGAAAGACAATCCACAATATCGACGAATAATGCAGATCAAGCCAAGTCCAGGCGAGCATGGCAGGCAACAGGCTTTCCGGAATCTGGTCCAGCAACACCGCTTTGGAACTGGGAGCCAATTTCATCCTGCGCTTGATAAAGCTGGATAGTAAGTCGCCCAGCATCGCCAGCAAACCCATTCCCAGGCCCAGTAACCATGGCACTCCGAGCAAGGCTGCAACCAGGGGGGTAAATACGACTGCAGCCAGAATACCCCTCCATGTTTTACTCGTACCAAATAGCGGCTGGTCATCCACGAATAAAAGACCCGCGTCAACAGGTTGTCGTGGCATGCCCCTGGCGAGATGGTTGGCCATGATCGGTGCGGCATTGGCGACTAAGATCAGCACCAATAGGTGGAGGTCCACTAAAGTCACATCAACTCCCGTCGATTCCTCCGTAGCAAGTTAGCATGCGGTTCAGGCATGGTCGATGTCGATTAATCTAATGGCCAGCGCCACTAGTCGTTTAATCATCGAGCAACACTGACAGGAGTCGATGTGTCTTTTCCATACCCGCAGAGAGTGCCTGCTCGATCTGGCTGTGGATGCCATCACCGGTCGCACCAATACCTGCTGCCCAGTTGACCACGACCGAAACACAGGCATATGCCAGCCCGGCCTCGCGCGCGAGTGCTGCCTCGGGCATACCTGTCATGCCTACCACGTCGCAGCCGTCCTGTTGCATACGCCGTATCTCGGCCGCTGTTTCCAGTCGTGGGCCCTGGGTGCAGCCATAACAGGCACTAACTGCACATTCAATGCCTGCTGCTTCTGCTGCAGAAATCAGGCGTTTACGTAGTGACGCGTCGTAGGGCGGATCGAACTCAACATGCGACACGGTTTGCAGACCCAGGCGTGTATTTCGTTCGTTGTCACCATCAAAAAAGCTGTGTTTGCGTCCCCAACTGTAATCAATCAGCTGATCGGCAATCGCAATGCTGCCCGGCCCTAAATCCGCACGGATACCGCCCACCGCCGCCACCCCAACGACCGCCTTTACCCCCGCCTCCCTGAGCGCCCAGATATTGGCGCGATAGTTAATCGCATGGGGTGGCAGATGGTGCCCTTGGCCGTGCCGTGCCAGAAAAATGACCTGCTTGCTTCTCATCAGCCCTAGTTGAAGGGGCGCACTCGGACTGCCAAATGGTGTGTCCAGAACCCGCTCCTTGAGCCCACTTAAGCCCGTTAGCTGGTTAAGCCCTGTACCACCAATGATTGCCAGTGAAGGATTATCCTGAGTCATCAGCCGCTGCCTGCTACTGCATAGATGCAAGGCAATTGCCGCCAGTAACCCTTGTAGTCCATGCCACAACCAAATACGTAACGGTCAGGGACCGTTAGCCCTACCATGTCTACATTGACCCCTGGGACTCGATTCGGTGTTTGCTTTTCAACCAGAACCCCTATCAGCAATTCTTCTGGCTCTTGGGCCAACAGACCTGCTTCGATGGCATTAAGCGTGTAGCCCTCGTCGAGGATGTCATCAATTACCACAACCACGCGATTCTTCAGTGTTGCGGCCGGCATCACCTTCCACACCAATTCACTGCCCTGCGTCGTATTCCTATAGCGGCTGGCATGTAGATAATCCATTTCGAATGGAAAATCCAGGTGTCGCATGATCTCATTAGCCGCAAACACCCCCCCCATCATGACCGGCATGATCAGCGGGTTACGACCGCGGCAACGCTCAGTGATGAGTAATGCCAGGCGCTTACATGCGTCCCTGACCTCCTGCTCGTTGTAGATCAACTCGGCGGTCGCCAGCACGCGCTCCGCCTCGTCATGTCGCGATATCATTTTTCAACCTGCTTCTGGTTGTGGATTGGCAAGCATGATCGGATCGGGGAAATGCAGTGTTGACGTCGGGAACGCCATCTCCGCACCGTGCTGTTCAACGATCTCATGGATTCTTAGCAGAATTTCCTGTTTGACCTCATGGTATTTTGCCCACTCGCGCGTCACTGTCAGGCAGTAAACGAAGCAATCCAGAGAGTGGGAACCGAACTGATCAAAGTTAACCAGAATGATCTGATTCTGGTCAATCTCTTCATGCGCCTTAAGCATCTCGCGAATATCGTTGAGTATGGGGGCTACCTTTCTAACATCATCGTAACGAATGCCCATCGACTCCTTGATGCGGCGATTGGTCATTCGCGAAGGGTTCTCAACCACGATGTTGGTGAATATCGCGTTGGGCACATACATCGGGCGTTTATCGAAACGTCGAATAACCGTCCGTCTCCAACCAATCTGCTCAACGACACCCTCGATGTCCTTCTCTGATGACCGAATCCAATCCCCTTTGGAAAACGGGCGATCAAGGTAAATGGTCAGTCCACCAAATACATTGGCGAGCAGGTCCTTGGCTGCCAGACCGACGGCAAGGCCACCCACGCCACCAAAAGCCAACACGCCTGATATGGAG
>JBFKKS010000161.1:0-5831 GCA_041630955.1 Nevskiales bacterium | reverse complement strand
GGCTTCATCGACTTCGGCATTGTCGGCACCCTCAAGCCCGGCACCTGGGAGGCCATGATCTCCTTTATGACCGGCAAGGCCACGGAAAGCTATCACTCGATGGCGGATGCCCTGATCAAAATCGGTATCGCGGATCGCAAGGTCGACGTCAACAAACTGGCCAGTGATCTTGAGAACCTCGTCTCCAAAATGGAGAAGATGGACGAGCAAATGATGACCAATCCCTGGAACGTCGATCACAGCGAAATGGACCAGATGATGCTATCGATCGTGGAACTCGGGAAACAGCATGGGATTCGCTTCCCGCGCGAATTCGCGCTGTTACTGAAACAATTGCTGTATTTCGATCGCTACATCGATGTGCTGGCACCCGGCATGAACATGTTTGGCGATGATCGCCTGCTGCTTGACGGTGGCCTGATGCCGCCGGCGCAACAATTCCTGCACTAAGTCGCTTGCCGGCATACTGAATCGCCTGTCGCTCGCTGTGCCGGTGTCCGGCCAGTACAGGCTTCAGGCATCCGGCACTCGTCGCATCAACCCTTCCTGCATGTCGGTTGCCACCAGTTCACCGGCCTGGTTATAGATCAGCCCACGGTTCATGCCTCGCGCGCCACTACTGCTCGGGCTGTCCATCGAGTAAAGAAGCCACTCGTCGGCCCTGAACGGGCGATGCAGCCACATCGCGTGGTCCAGGCTCGCACACACCATGCCCTTTGAAAACCAGTTCACGCCATGCGGGCGCATTGCGGTACCAAGGAAATTGAAATCAGAGGCATAGGCCAGCACCGCATGGTGCAGCGCCGTGCCTGCCGGCAGGGTTCCGGCTGCGCGGAACCAGATGTGCTGCTCGGGTGGCTGCACTACTGGCTTGAAGGGATTCACCGGGTCCACCGGCTTGAACTCGATTGCCAGTTCACGCATCCAGCCTGACCGCAGTTTCTCCGGGCAATCGGCCAGCCAGCGTTCACGCAATTCAGTCTGGCTGACCAGTTCATCAGGCCCGGGCACATCCGGCATCGGGAACTGGTGCTCAAGCCCTTCCTCGGGCTGCTGGAAGGAGGCAATCATGGAAAAGATCGTGCGGCCGTGCTGCAGGGCATGAATGCGACGCGCCACAAAGCTGCGCCCATCACGCAGGCGTTCTACCTGGTAAACGATTGGCGCCTCCATGTCTCCCGGGCGCAGGAAATAGGCATGCAGAGAATGGACTACCTGTGTCTCGACCGTGCCATAGGCCGCCATCAGGGCCTGACCCAGCACCTGGCCACCGAACACACTGCGTCCGCCCAGGTCGCGACTTTCGCCGCGGTAAAGATTTACTTCCAACTGCTCTATTGCCAGCACCCGCAACAGGTCTTGCAAGACATCGTTCACTCAGGTCATCCTTGTTTCAACGAAGGCCCAAGTGTAACCCGTCATACTGGCTATGCATCTGTCTTGTTGAGAAGCTCCGGGAGAAACAGGTATGTACGATGAAAACCGTCTGGCAGTGGTTTTGTTTCTGCTCCGCCTCAGTGTCTTTGCCGTCATGCTGGTCTGGACCATCGACAAATTCATGAACCCTGCCCATGGCGCTGCCGTGTATGCGCACTTTTATTTCATTGAGGGGCTTGAAGCCCAGACCATGCAAATCATCGGGGCCCTGGAACTGCTAATCCTGGCCGGTTTTGTTTTGGGCCTGTTCCGAACCTGGACCTATGGTGCGGTATTGATCTTCCACGCCATCTCCACGCTCTCATCCTGGCATATCTATCTCGAACCGTTTGCCGATCATCACCTGCTGTTTTTTGCTGCCTGGCCGATGCTCGCGGCCTGTATCGGGTTATTCCTGCTGCGTGAAGCAGACAATCTGTTCACACTGGGGAATTAACCTTAAGTCGTATATCAAGCCAGGTGGATACCACGTTGGTAAGCAGCACCGAACTGGCGAAGAAATAGACCCCAATCAGCACCTCGGTGTTGGCTAACAACCCCAGTTTGATGCTGCACACCAGTATGGCGACGATAAACACGTCCAGCATCGACCATTTACCCAGTATGGACAGGGCCTGCAGAACAACATGCATGCGTCGTCTGGCCGCAGGCAGGCCATGCAATAGCGCCAACATAAGCAGATTCTTGGCCAGGGGAAACAGGATAGAGAAACTGAACAGAATCACTCCCAGAAACCATTCGCCCTCGGTCAACAGGCCCCATGTGCCGCTCCACAGCGAAACGCGGTTTTCAAAGACGTAAAACTTCTCCACCGAGATCAGGGGCAGGCCAATTCCAGCCATTAACATCCCCAGCGCCAGCCAAAGCAACAGAACTGCAATTCGTCGGCGCGAGGCTGGCAGGATATCCAGGCTGGTAGTCAAGGTATTCACCGCAAACAGGGCAGCCCATTATAGCGGCTTGGCTCAGTCCTCCTCACCCGTCATGGCCTTCACCAGGGATTGATAGGCGGGGTGCCGCGCCAGCAGTATGGCGCCCTGTGCAACCAGCTCATCCACTACTCCCGATTGCAGTCCCATGCGGGTGGGCACGGCCTGTAGCCGGCGGCGCTGTTCCAGATCACTGATCTGGCCCAGATCCACCTCCACCAGGTGGGTCTCGATTGACTGGCAGTTGCCATGCCCCTTGCGAAGGCATTCCCGATGCTGCACCTTGCGCCACGCGTCCAGCCGCTGGCGCAGCAATAAGCGGGTCTCAACGTTGTAACGCAAGACCGGCACATCACTGGCGCTACTTACCGTCGCACCCACTTCCAGTGGTCTCGAAATACGATCGACCTGCTTGCTCGGTGGGCGTTCGGCATTGATCACGATAAAAACCACGCGGCGTACGTTCCGTAGCCATGGTGAGGCCTTCTGCATGGCCTGATCGCCCGTGAGCCCGACCCGTTCCATAGCGCCGCGCAGGCCCAGATTGTCGGCCAGACCACCATCGAGCAGATGCATGAAGGGGCGCTCGTGGGAATCCAGATAGGAAGCGACCTGTACGGCTTCCTCGGTCAACCTTAGATCGCCTACCAGATTGCGCAGCACGGGATCCACCCACTCTGGTGGGCGGGCGCCACATTGCCCAGCCCGGTTATGCAGAACAACGCTGGTTGCCACCAGTGGAATGGCAGAGGAAGCCGCTACCGCTCGCGACACCGGAAAGCGATTCAGGTCCGAACAAATAAGGGCAAATTGCTGATGAGAAAAAGCAAACTGACGCACTCGGCTCACGTCCGTCGCATTGATCTGGATGGTGGGCACATCGCTGCGCATGTCACCAAACACTGCCCCCCTGAAGATATGCTCATCCATGTAATCAGCCGCCAGCTCACTGCGACCGTAGTTATCAGACAACAAATCTGCCCAGTTTCCGGGCCATAGAATGCTGAGCAATATCGGACTTTGGATATCGCGTTTCAGCACGCGCGACTCAAAGTCTGAAAACAGCCCGTCACCATGCAAGCCGTAATAGGCAGCCGTAAAACTACCGCCTGACACCGATGAGATCAGGTCTACCTCATCCAGCAGGCGTCGCTGGTTTGGCAGACGGGTCGCCGAGAGGGTTTGCAGCGCGCCATAAGCCAAGGCTGCTGCGCGCGTTCCGCCTCCTGAAAAGCTCACTACGATCAGGGTTGCATCATCACCGCGCTGCCGATCGGTAACAGGGTTGATCGCCTGCGCCTCCTGCAAGGGCGCGTTCACAGGATAGTGCGCACATCCCAGCAGGGCGCCGAACAGGAAAAAAATGCAGATTCTCAGGCACAACATGCCGGTAGCATAAACCAGCCGCAGAGAGACTGTACTTCCATTCGGGCACAAAGCATGCTTTCCTAGGTCCAACTCTTACACGAACCCAGAACTGTATACAGATCAACATGCTAAAGCACAGCCAAATACTGACTCTCCTGATCACGCTTAGTTGTGTGCAGACCGGCGCGATGGCAGCAGTATCAGCAGACGAAGCCGCCCAGCTGGGCCAGACGCTCACACCGATTGGTGCCGAAAAAGCGGGCAATGCCGATGGCAGCATTCCGCCCTGGGAAGGCGGGCTTACGCAACCCCCCAAGGGTTTTGCAGCCGGCGGCAAGCTGATCGACCCGTTTGCCGACGACAAACCGTTATTCACCATCACCAGCGAAAACCTTGCGCAGTACAAAGAGAAGTTAAGCCAGGGTCAAATCAAGCTGTTTGAACAATATCCGGACAGCTATGAAATGGAGGTGTACCCGACACGTCGTTCGGCGCTGTTCCCGGATTGGTTGTATGAAGCAACCATGAAAAACGCCACTCGTGTAAACCTGACAGAAAATGGCAGTGGCTTTACCGGCACCGTCAGGGGCTTCCCCTTCCCGATCCCCAAGAGTGGGCGCGAGGCAATGTGGAATCACATGGCGCGGTATTTCACCACCGGCGTGAAGGGCTATGTGAACAGCGCGGTGACCACCAAGGGTGGTGACTACGTGGTTGAGCGCTCAAAGTTCGAGATCGCCTTTCACTACAATCACCCGGACACCACGCTGGAGAACTTCAACAACAAAAATCTCTACATTTTGCGTAAGGTGGTCGCCCCAGCCAGTAAAGCCGGTGATGCCAATCTGCTGCATGTCCCCATGGACCGAAGCGTGGGTGACACCCTCGTGTACGTCTATAACCCGGGTCAGCGCAAGGTACATCGCATCGGTGAAATCGGTTATGACAACCCGGCCCAGGACGGCCTGATGACGCATGACCAGATCGACATGTTCAACGGTCCGATGGATCGTTACCAGTTCAAGCTGCTGGGCAAGAAAGAAATTTACGTGCCCTATAACAACTACAAGCTCTACAGTCAGGAAGTGGAGTACGACGAACTGATCGACAAAGGCCATGTCGACCAGGAATACGTGCGCTACGAGTTGCATCGTATGTGGGTAGTGGAAGCGACCCGCCTGCCCAGCGTGAAACACATCTACAGCAAGCGCGTGTTTTATATCGACGAGGACAGCTGGCTGATCCTGCTACAGGATATTTACGATGACCGCGGCGAGTTCTGGCGCACGGCCATTACACATGCGCTGACCTATTACAATGTGCCGTTGGTCGCCAATGCGGTGCAGGTCCATTATGACCTGCAGAGCCGCCGCTACGTGGTGCTTAACCTGACCAACGAGGAAAAAGAACCGGTTGAGTACAACTGGTACGAGCCACCCGAGTATTTCAGCACCAGTCGCCTCAAGCGGTTTGCCACCCAACCCTGAATAAACTGACCGGATGACCACAGGCATGAAAAACCTGGTCATCCTGCTCGCGGTCATTGCAGCCGCGTATATCCTCGCGGGCGAGTTTAGGACCGGGCAGACCGGCTCTTCGCAGGCCGTTCCGAACAGTAACGCCGCACTTGAGCAGGCTTTTCAGAATCGCAGCCACAATCTGCAGATCCAGGGTGCCGGAAAGGTGGTGCAGTTGCTGCCTGACGACAATAAGGGTGCCCGTCACCAGCGATTCATTCTGCAAACCGATAGCGGGCTGACCCTGCTGGTGGCCCACAACATCGACCTTGCTCCAAGGGTCAAAGGCCTGGCGATCGGGGATCGGGTTGAGTTTTACGGGGAGTATGAGTGGAACGCGAAAGGCGGCGTGATTCACTGGACCCATCATGACCCCCAGGGTCGCCATGCGCACGGCTGGCTGTTGCACCGGGGCAAACACTACCGCTGAATCTAGCGCGTGAGCTTGCGCATGCCTCGATCCAGTCCTTCTACGGTGAGCGGGAACATGCGGTCGCCCATCAGTTCCTTGGTAATCTGAATCGACGGGGTGTAGTCCCAATGCTTCTCGGCCTCGGGATTGAGCCAGATGGCCTTTTCG
>JBFKKS010000160.1:0-5838 GCA_041630955.1 Nevskiales bacterium | reverse complement strand
TGCCCTGGAAGTGGGCGGCGGCATCGCCATCGTTGTTGGCCTGTTCACACGCCTGACCGCCCTGGCGCTGGCCGGTTTCAGTATTGCCTCGGCGTTGCTGTTTCACTTAAACCTGGCGGACCAGACGCAGTTCATCATGTTCTTCAAGAACTTTGCCAAGGCGGGCGGCTTCCTGGTATTGCTGGCCAACGGTCCGGGTGCCTGGAGCCTGGACGCCCGTCGGCAGGCTTAACGGACGATCTTTCCACCTGCTGCCAGGCAGTGCAGGGCAGCAGGTGCTTGCATGACAGGATAATCATTATGACCAATCGCACAATCAAACAGGTAATCAAGGGCACCCCGACTTCAGATGGCGCTGGGGTCAAGCTCATTCGCAGTATTGGCCGGCACCAGAATCTCAGGGTTGACCCGTTCCTGATGCTGGATGAATTTGCGACCGACAAGGTTTCCGACTATATCGCGGGTTTTCCACCCCATCCGCACCGTGGCTTTGAAACTGTCACCTATATGCTGGAAGGCCACATGTTGCACGAGGATCACATGGGTAACCGCGGAGACCTGAAATCCGGTGATGTGCAGTGGATGACCGCAGGGCGTGGCGTGATCCACTCCGAGATGCCCCAGCAGGCCGATGGGCGCATGCGCGGATTCCAGTTATGGATCAATCTGCCGGCTGCAGAAAAAATGAAACCGGCTGCCTACCGTGATATCTCGGCCAGCGAAATACCCGTCGTCAGACTTCCCCAGGGTGGGAGCGTGAAGGTTATCGCTGGCAGTATTGATGCTAATGGTGAGTCGATTCATGGTCCGATTAATGGGGTTGGCGACAGTCTGGCCACCGACCCGCTGTATCTCGATGTGGTGCTACAAGCAGGCGCGGTCTTCGAGTTGCCGGTGCCTGCAGGACATAATGCATTTGCCTTCGTCTTCGAGGGCGCGGCAACTGTGCAAGGTACGATATTGCCGTTGCATAGTGCAGGCGTGTTGGGCGACGGTGACAGGATTGCGTTGCAGGCGGGTGAACAGGGCGCACGCTTGCTGTTGCTGGCCGGCAAGCCACTGCATGAGCCGATCGCTCAATACGGCCCGTTTGTGATGAATACTATGGACGAGGTTGAACAGGCGATCACCGACTACCGGGCGGGGACGCTGACCTAGCCGGTAGCCGTGACAATGGCCTGCTTAATAAACTGCCATTTGTTACTTAAGGGTTCTTGTGTCTGGTGCCGGGTCAAAGCATGAATAACCGGCCATATCCCTATTCATGGGATTTCAGCGTCGACATCCGTGGATCATTCTCGAACAGGTTCTGTAGTTCATCGCGCACTTCGCGTGAAGTTTGAATCATGTGCTCGAGGTCCAGCCTATGGGCGAGTTGTCGCTTGAGTAACTCTTCGTCCGCTTCGTTAAAAACTTCGACGGTATAACTGGCGGATTCAGGGGAATCCCCCAGCCCCTGCAATACCTGCGATGACATTTCGAGACTGGATTTCCAGGTTTCACGGATCAGGTAATCCACGCCCAGGTCCATCAGGAGCAGGGCGTGGTGCCGGTCACGCGCCCGGGCATAAATTTTTAAATGCGGGAAATGTCGCCTTGCCAGTTCGACCGCGCGAACGGATTTCTCCATGTCGTCCATGCAGATCACCAGGATGCGTGCCTTGTCGGCCTGTGCAGCGCGTAGCGTCTCAAGGTTGGTTGGCTCACCGAAATAGATCTTGTTGCCCCAGCGGCGCACCATGGCGACGTGTTCGGCATCGCGCTCCAGTGCCGTGTAGTGGATGCCACGCATCTGCAGTACACGGGCAACCACCTGACCTACGCGACCGAAACCAGCGATAATAACCGGCGTCTCATCGGCATCAATCTCGTCAAATGCGGGTGTTGATTCCGCGGCAGCCACGCGCTTGCCCAGCCAGTCACTTGCCAGCAGTAGCAGCGGTGTGAGGGCCATCGAGATGGTGACAACGGCGATCAATCGATCAACCACCACCTGTGGAAGCAGTTCAGCACCGACGGCCGCTGAAAAAAGCACAAAGGCAAACTCGCCGCCTTGGGCCAGTGTGAGGGCCAATTGCGGACCCGTGGGATGGCCGATGCGCAGGCCGAGAGCGACCAACCAAAGCGTGGTGATCTTCACCAGCATGATGATGGCCGTGAGCGCGGCTATTGCATGCCAGTCGCTTGCCAATACCCCGAAGTCGAGGGTCATGCCCACCGAGATGAAGAATAATCCCAATAGCAACCCCTTGAATGGATTGATATTGGATTCCAGTTCATGACGGTATTCTGAATCTGCCAGCAACACGCCGGCCAGAAACGCGCCTAGCCCCATCGACAGCTCGGCCCATTCCATCAGCAGTGCCGCCCCGATCACGATAACCAGCGCGGCGACGGTAAAGGTCTCTTCGCTGCCCCATTTCGCAACTGCACGAAACACCGGACGCAACAGGTAGCGGCCACCGATAACAAAGGCAATCATCACGCCAAGCGCCTGTAGGGCATTCAACCAGAAAGGGTGTTGCTCTGAAACAGAGGATTGCGCGGCCAGCAAGGGCACCAGCGCCAGCAGGGGAATGAAGGCCAGGTCCTGGAACAGCAGGACACCGAAGGCAGCCCGCCCATGTGGCGTACTGAGTTGTTTGCGTTCGCCAAGTGCCTGCAATACAAAAGCCGTGGACGACATGCCAAGGCCGAACCCCACGATACAAGCCTGTCCCCAGTTCAGGCCCAGCGCATACCCGATCAGCGTGAGAGGTAAGGCTGCCGCAAGCAGTTGCGCTGTTCCAGTGACAAAGATGGCATGGCGCATGATCCATAGACGCGCGGGTTTCAGTTCCAGGCCAATCACAAAAAGCAAAAATACAACGCCGATTTCGGCGACGTGCATCACCGACTCGACCTCGCCGACCAGACCCAGGCCCCACGGCCCTATGATAATGCCGGCTGCCAGATAACCCAGCACCGCGCCAAATCCCAGGCGTCTGAAGAGTGGGACGGCGATAAGTGCAGCGACGAGAAAGATGGCAGCTTCTACGAGCAAGGCTTGTCCCGGACAGTATGACTGGTCAAAGCATAACCCAGTCACAAGTCAGGCCGCAGGATTGGACTGGGTATAATGCGCCATCCATTTTTAATCAGGAGCCAGCCTTGAGCTATCGCATTTACTTGTCAGGAGAAATACACACCGATTGGCGCGATGCGCTCAAGGCAGCCTGCAAGGACCTGGATATCCAGTGGCTAGCCCCTGTAACGGTACACGAGGCCTCCGACGATGCGGCTGACAGCATACTGGGTGCGCAGCCTTCACCGTTTTATCGTGACCACGCTGCGGCAAAGATTAACGCGATACGCATCCAGGGCAATATTCGGAGTGCTGACCTGGTGGTGGTGCGCTTTGGGGACAAGTACAAACAGTGGAATGCCGCCTTTGACGCGGGCTGGGCCGCAGCACTGAATAAGCCCTACATCGTGCTGCATGACGAGTCGATTACCCATCCTCTCAAGGAAGTGGATGCCAGTGCACATGCCGTATGCCAGACGGTTGAACAGGTCGCTGAAATCATTCGTTATGTCCTGACCCAGGCCTGATTTGGCAGAAGCGCTTGAATACCAGTGGCCGAATCCCCATATCTATGGTTAATAAGCATTCGATAATGACCCCATTTCCGGTGGGCTGATAACCGCAGGGCAAGGAGTATTCAGTGGAACAATTCCGAGGCACCACGATTCTGTGCGTGCGCCGCAATGGCCGTGTCGCCATGGGCGGTGATGGGCAGGTCTCCATGGGTAACACCATGGTAAAAGGCAATGCGCGCAAGGTGCGACGCCTTTACAACAACAAGGTACTGGCTGGTTTTGCCGGTGGTACGGCTGATGCGTTCACCCTGTTTGAACGCTTTGAAGGCAAGCTGGAAGCGCATAGCGGTAACCTGATTCGTGCGGCCGTTGATATGGCCAAGGACTGGCGTACAGACCGCATGCTGCGCCGGCTTGAAGCCCTTTTGCTGGTAGCCGATCCTACCGCCACGCTGATGATTTCCGGTAATGGCGATGTCATGGAACCAGAGATCGACTTGATGGCGATCGGGTCCGGTGGACCTTTTGCCCAGGCAGCTGCGCAGGCCCTGCTGCAGAACAGTGAACTACCGGCCGATGAGATCGTCAAAAAGGCGATGGGCATTGCGGGCGATATCTGCATATATACCAATCACAATCTCACCCTGGAAGTGCTTGATTACGATAATGACGAGGGTGAAAACGAATGAGTAACGAAGCCGTTATGAGCATTGAACCCGAAAAGACCAGCGAGCCCGAGATTGTGTCGGCAGTCATGACCCCGCGCGAGATCGTCCAGGAACTGGACAAGCACATCGTCGGCCAGAATGACGCCAAGCGAGCAGTCGCAATCGCCTTGCGTAATCGCTGGCGTCGCATGCAGGTGGATGAGCAGATGCGTGTCGAGATCACGCCGAAGAACATCCTCATGATCGGCCCGACGGGTGTCGGCAAGACCGAGATTGCTCGACGTCTGGCCAGGTTGGCACAGGCCCCGTTTATCAAGGTCGAGGCAACCAAGTTCACCGAGGTTGGCTATGTTGGTCGTGAGGTGGATTCCATTATCAAGGATCTGGTCGATGTGGCAGCCAAGATGGGGCGTGAGCAGGCCATGAAGCGTGTCGAGGCGCAGGCTGAACTGGCCGCAGAGGAACGTATTCTGGACGCGCTGGTGCCACAGCCGCAGGCCTCAACACCCGATACAGCTCGCGACAGCGAGCCAGGTACCGCCAGACAGGTATTCCGCAAGCGCCTGCGTGAGGGCAAGCTTGACGACAAGGAAATTGAGCTTGACCTGCAGGCCAACGCACCGAATGTGCAGATCATGGCGCCGCCCGGCATGGAAGAGATGACCAACCAGTTGCAGGGGCTGTTCCAGAATTTTTCCGGGCAAAAGACCAAACGCCGTAAGCTCAAGGTGGCTGACGCCTATAAACAGCTGGTTGAGGAAGAAGCGGCCAAGCGCGTGAACGAGGAAGAGATTCGCAATCTTGCGGTACGCAATGTTGAAGAGAATGGCATCGTGTTTATCGACGAGATCGACAAGGTGACGCGGCGGGGCGAAACAGTCGGCGCTGATGTGTCACGTGAAGGGGTGCAGCGTGACCTGTTGCCCCTGGTCGAAGGCTGTACCGTCAATACCAAGTTCGGCATGGTGCGTACAGACCATATCCTGTTCATTGCTTCGGGCGCCTTCCACCTGAGCAAACCATCGGACCTGATTCCCGAATTGCAGGGGCGTTTGCCGATTCGCGTGGAATTGCAGGCGCTGTCAGTGGAGGACTTCAAGCGCATTCTTACCGAACCTGACTGCTCTCTGACCCAGCAATATGTTGCGTTGATGGGAACAGAGGGTCTGAAGCTGAAATTTACTGATGACGGGGTGCACCGCATCGCGGAGATGGCCTTTAACGTCAATGAGCGTACCGAGAACATTGGTGCCCGCCGCCTGCATACGGTACTTGAACGTCTGGTCGAGGAAATCTCTTTTGCTGCACCTGATAAGGATGGGCAGGCAGTCGAAATCAATGCCGCCTATGTCGATGAGAGACTGGGTGACCTGGCGGGAGACGAGGATCTGAGTCGTTATATCCTCTAAACCCGCAAGACTGATTTCCTCACTGTTATCGCTGGCCCTGCTGATGGCTTTCGCGGGTCACTCAATGGCCAAGAATGCACCCTTGGCTTATGACGATATCAGGGGCTGTGATGGGGGCAGGGAAATTGTCGTTCTGCTCCATGGTCTGGCGCGCAGCTCGCGCGCCATGCGACCGATGGCGC
>JBFKKS010000159.1:0-5981 GCA_041630955.1 Nevskiales bacterium | reverse complement strand
GGCTGGCTGGGTTTCGCCTCCGGTGGTTGGCTCTGGCACCGCTATGGTTATCGTTTTATCCGCTTCCTGCTGTGGGGAGGGATTGCGTACAGTATCGGAGCGGTGGCGGAATTCATCGGTGAACCCTGGTTATGGCCGGGCGTGTTCGGACCCCATGAATTTTTTCATGTGATGGTGTTGATTGGTCTGGCCATGCACTGGATATTCGTTGCCCAATTTTGCCAGGGGCGCCCTTTGACTGAGGAAGAGAAAATGGAGCAAATGGACGCAGCCAGCATCGAAAGGGTGATCAATCGCGGCGTACCGCTGTCTGAAGATCTGGGCATCAAGGTCGAGAGCGTCTCAGAAGAAGAAGCCTGTGTTCGCTTGCCCTATGCCACACGCCTGCTTCGCCCCGGCGGCAGTGTGTCAGGGCCGGCCCTGATGGCAGTGATTGATACCGCCATGTATGCGTTGCTGCTGAAGACACAGGGGCACCAGGAAATGGCCCTCACATCGGATATTCAATTACGCTTCCTGCGCCGAGCCCCTGCCAAGGATGTGATCGGGCGTGCACGTTTCCTCAAACGTGGCAGCCGCCTGCTCAGTTTTGAAGTTCAGCTGTACGGCAAAGGCGAGTCAGAACCCTGCGTACACGCAACCGGCACTTACGTGTTGCCAGACCCTGAGCTGGAGGGGGCGGTCGTCGTCTAGGGCGTATCTGTTACCAGCGCCTGCCGCGTGGATGGCACCTCTTTCTGGAACGGTTTGATCGCGCGTCCTGCACGCATCTCGTTGCTCATGTTCTGCATGATGGCAGCAAGCGGCTTCAGGTTCAGGTCAGGGTCGAGTCCACGTCCCATGCGCAGCAACTGGACGTAGTAGAAACCCTGCTGTCCCATGGTGTTAAGGGTGCGTATCAGGTTGTTTGGGCTGTGTAGCCCGAAATAGCCCTTGCCGATTTGTACGGTATCTTCGTAGCGTGGTGCCACATCGACTTCTCCACTGAGTAACTTGGCCGGAAAGTCAGTGTGCGTGCACAGCGGGCGGCCCAGCCCAATCAGGTCACAGTCGCCGGACTGGATAGCCTGCTCCATTGCCGTCCGGCTACGGAAACCACCGCTGACCATGAGCGGCATGTTCGCAACCCGGCGTATCTCCTTGGCATACTCCAGGAAATAGGCCTCACGTTTCTGGGTGCTTTCACGCTTCACCGCAGTGGCCTCGCTGTTGGCACTGTCGCCCTCGCCATCCAGGCCCCATAGCGCAACTTGTTCGTAGTTGCCACCGGAAATTTCCAGCAAGTCCACGCCGCACTCATTCAGCCATTCGACGACTTGCAGGCAGTCCTCATTGGAAAAGCCGCCTTTCTGGAAATCAGAGGAGTTGAGCTTGACCGAAACAGGATAATCAGGGCCAACGGCCTGTCGAGTCGCACGCACGGCTTCCAGTAAAAAGCGCGCCCGGTTTTCCAGCGAACCACCCCAGCGGTCGGTGCGGCGGTTGCTATACGGTGACAGGAAGGAACTCAGCAGATAGCCATGTGCGCCATGCACCTGCACGCCGGTAAACCCGGTTTGCCTGGCGACGCCTGCGACATGCCCAAAGCGCTTGATGAAGTCGAGAATTTCATCTTCGGTAACCGCACGCGGGGTCCGGAAGCTGGCGGCCAGTTTGACGGCAATCGGGGAGGGTGCGAGAGGGCGTCCCGTGACATAGAACGGCGATTGCCGGCCAGCATGGCTGATTTGCATCCACAGTTGATTGCCTGCCTCGGTGCCTGCCTGGGCCCATGCTTCCAGTTGCTCAAGGCCGCCGTTGTTGTCGATGGCGACATTGCCGGGGCGTTCCAGCACACGTCGATCAATCTGAACATTGCCTGTGATATGCAGGCCCGCCCCGCCTTGTGACCAGCGCCGGTACAGACGTACATGCGCTTCGGTAGCACGCAGTCGCTCATCCGCCAGGCCTTCCGTCATGGGAGCCTTGCCGAGACGATTGGGAATGCTGACACCGCAGGGAAGGGGAAGGGGCTGGCTGAGGATGCTGTTCATGGATTTGATAATTACCTGATGCAAAGCCCTGACGCTAGGTTAAAACCCCCAGTCTTGCAATATTGGCCAGGTCGACTCAGGGTGCCTTGAAGAATGTTTCTGGCTCAAAAGCTGCCGCGGGCAACCTCTCATCGAGCCTGATTTCCTTTATCTTGATGGTGGTGCTGGAGCCTTTGAGCAAATCCGACATGGTATAGATCTTGGCCAGATGTCTATACTCGATTGCCATCAGGCTTTCAGGGTCGGCGCGTAGCAGGCGCTGTGGTTCAGCCTCGCTATTCAGAAAGTCCATGCCCATGATGACGCAAGTCTCGGTATCAACCCGCACTAGAAGCGCGCTATAGGGTTGTTTTTCGGCGTCACCTGGCAGCAGGCGCAACAAGTGGATATGCCGACCCTCCCATTTTTCGATGCCCTCGTAGGTACTGGTACCCTCGGCGAAGATGCCATGCAGTTGCTTGAAGTCGGCGTAACTGAAATCGGTATCGAACAGTTTGGTGCCAGACATGGCATCTGAGATGTAGCGTGAGCGTTCGAGCGCTGGCAGGTACAGGCGTATGTCGTCGGATTCCTTGGCGCGTTCCCTGAGCAGAACGGTCGTACCGACCATGTTGCCGGGCGAGAGCAAGCGTATATTCAGCAGTAGATTGCGGTTTTGCTGGGCACCGAGAATCCTGGCCCGCATGCTGCGTTGCTTGCCTTCTGTGTCTCGCACGACAATATCAGCCAGTTCGGAAAAGCTTTTTTTAGGCGCATTCAGCGCCATGCACTCCATCACATCTTTGGCATTAAGCAGCCCGGTTTCGGAAGCGGCGAGGCTGGCTGTTGAGAGCAGGCTACTGAACAACAACAGGCATGTGCAGATGATCGGATGAGGGGTCTTCCGGGCGCTATATGGGGTGATTTTTGGCTGCATAGACCCTCCTGTTCTAGGTTTTTATATGGCTAGCAGTTGCATCATTATGCTCGTATTTTTGAAAACATCGCAATGCACTGCGTGATGCGGGCTGCAAATGCCCCTATTATGTGCGTTATGTCAGAAACCACCACCCGTGGCGTGTGCATCCGCGCAGTGCCGAGTTATGTCCCTGAACAATCCAACCCGGATGAAGGGCGCTATTTGTTTGCTTACCACATTCAGATCGAAAACAAGGGTAGCGAGAAGGTGCGTTTGATATCCAGGCACTGGGTTATCACAGATGGTGACGGCGATAGTTCCGAAGTGGAGGGGTTGGGGGTCGTGGGCGAGCAGCCCGAACTGACACCGGGTCAGTTATTTGAGTACACAAGTGCCTGTCCACTGCCCACACCTGTGGGGACCATGCATGGCAGTTTTCACATGGTCAGTGAGAGTGGTGAAGAATTCGATGCCCTGATAGATGCTTTTACACTGGCCATTCCGCGGGCACTGCATTGAATCCTGATTCGCCTGAGGCGCAACGCCAGCTCAAGTTTGAGCATGCACGCGAACGCTTGCAGCGGCTCGCCTGGTTGCTGGACGACAGTTTCAAGCTGCCTGGTACCCAGCGCCGTTTTGGTCTCGACCCGATCATTGGGTTGATTCCTGGCATTGGGGATCTGGTTGGTGCGGGTCTGTCGCTTTACCTGATGGGGGAGGCGGCACGCCTGGGTGCGCCACGAGCGCTGTTAATGCGCATGGCAGGCAATGTGTTGCTCGAGGCAACAGTCGGGGTCATCCCGGTGCTGGGCGACGTGTTCGATTTTTACTGGAAAGCCAACAGCAGGAACCTTCAACTTCTGACGGGTCATATAGACAGCCAGCTCAAACCACCCGAGGCGCAGGGCACGATCCTGAATATACTGATCCTCGTCATCGTGGTCGCCCTGCTGGTCTTTCTGTTATTCAAGCTTCAGGTTCCGGAATTATGAATTTACCGACTATAGGGCCAAACGTGCCACGTCGTGGCAATCGTTTTACGCGTTGGCTGGGGCGCTATATGTTTCGCCGCAGCGGCTGGAAGATGGTGGGGGATTTCCCGGATGTGCCCAAAGCCATCATCATCGGCGTGCCGCATACCTCGAACATGGACGGCTACTACTCCATTGCGGCCATGATGGCCCTGAGTCTGCGCATCCGTTTAATGGCCAAGGACAGCATGTTCAGTTGGTATCTTGGCTGGTTCTTCCGTTGGCTTGGTTTTATTCCCATTGACCGCAGCGCCAGCAAGGGCGTGGTCGAGCAGTCGGTGTCTAAATTCGCCGAATACGAGCAGCTTTTACTGGTCATTGCGCCGGAAGGCACGCGAGGGGGTGCAGAAACCTGGAAAACCGGCTTTTATCACATCGCCCACGAGGCACAGGTGCCCATCATTCTTGGTGGCATCGACTATGAAAAGTGCGAACTGAGTTTCAACGGCGCGTTTTATACCACCGGTGACAAGGAAGCGGATCTCGAGAAGCTATATGACCTGTATGCCGACTTTGCCCCCGGGCATGCCGAGCGCTCCTCGGGACCCTTGCGCGAACGACGCAAGGCGAGGGGATTAAGCCAGTAGCAACGGCAGGGCGACCGCCAGGGTCAGCCCCATGAGACTCATGCCCAGCGCGGCAAACGCACCGCAGCGTTTGCTGATCTCAAAACCCCTCGCAGTACCCACAGCATGGGCGCTTAGTCCGAGGGCGAACCCCAGTGCTGCATCGTCGGAAACACCCAGTCGGCGCAGCAACGAAGGGCCAGCCATGGCGCCGAGGATGCCGGTCAGCATCACCACGACTGCTGCCAGTCCCTGGTAGCCGCCGATCGCTTCTGCAATCAGGATGGCAATAGGCGTGGTGGCCGCCTTGGGTGCCAGCGACATACTGAGTTCGGCACTGGCGCCGAATACATCGGCCAGCCAAAGGGTGCTGGCACAGACCGAGATGGTGGTCAGCAGCAGCATCAGCAGTAGCGGCCACCACAGGCGCGCCATCAGGTAAAGGTTCTCATACAAAGGCACGGCCAGGGCCACAGTTACCGGGCCCAGCAGCACGGTCATTGGTTCGGTGCCCCGCAAATAATCAGCGACCGGTCTTTGCAACAGAAAAATGGCAATGGCGGTGAGAACAAAGCCCACAAATACGGGCAGCAGGAAAGGCTTGCGCCCGGAGCGCAGATAACACCACAGGCCGAACTGGTAGCAGCCGACAGTGATGGCAATGTCCAGCACCGGACTGTTGGTGAGCGTGGCCCATGCCCCGACCGGATCGAGCATCATGTCCATCGACTCCGGCTGAGGCGAAACACCAGCGCGCCGGCCAGCAACGAAATCAGCAGGGTGAGTGTCAACACGGCCACGATGGGCGGCCATTGCGCCATGATCAGTTCGAGGTGCAACAGAACGCCCACGCTTGGCGGCACCAGCAAGAGGGGCAGGTAGGCAAACAACGCATGGCTATGGCGCTGAAACTGGGGTGTCACTCGGCGACGCAGAATCAATACCAGCAGTAATGCGCACATGCCGACAACCGGGCCTGGTACAGGCAGGACAAACAAGGCGGCAAGGGTTTCGCCAAGCAACTGAAAGCCGCAGAGCACCAGCACGGTACGCAACATCCCCAAGCCCGAATCCATAGTGGTGATTTTCCTTGCAAGCCGTCGTTGTCAGGGCGCAGTTTACCGTAGCGGTGTCGGATTGAAACGCCGTGGCCGAACCGATCAAAATGCAGGACACCATGTGGCACGCCCGACTGAGGCATGACCGCTGGATAATCTCGCTGGCAACGCTGGCCTGAGGGTACATGCGCTGTGCTTGTCACAACCACGCATGCCGACCGGTAATTGCGCGGCATCAAACGTATAATGTCGCGCGCCGGTAAGTACTGGCACCACTCATCGCATTCCAGCAGCAGAGACCCATGAGCGACCGACCCAACGCCGGCAACAACTTTTTACGCAGTCTGATCCAGTCAGAGATTGATGCGGGCAAACTGCAAGCCGCAGAGGTGTAT
>JBFKKS010000158.1:0-5991 GCA_041630955.1 Nevskiales bacterium | reverse complement strand
GCGGGTGCCTGATTCAGTTACGCCTAGCAGCAGGCTCCCGGCCACGGCAAACCCTGCCAGTAGTCCAGCGCTAACGAGCATCTGCTTAAGGCTTTCCTTGGCAGCCATCAGTCGCTCCTGCGTTTGCGACGACGGCCATGTCCGTAGACACGTGGCTGCGTGTATTGGTCAATGGTGGGGGCGGCCATGTTCATGAGTAATACTGCGAAAGCGATCGCATCCGGATAGCCACCCCAGCTGCGGATGATATAAACCAGCACGCCGATACCCAGACCGTAGTACAGGCGGCCGCGTGGTGTCGTGCAGGCCGAGACCGGGTCGGTGGCAATAAAGAAAGCCCCCAGGATGACGGCGCCGCTGCCGATGTGAAACAACGGGGAAGCATGCAGGGTGGGTTCGGCCAGCCAAAAGGGCAAGGCGATGAGCCCGACACCGGCCACTAATCCGGCTGGAATCTGCCAGCGTATGACGCCCTTCAAAAGCAGCCATACACCGCCGAGCAGGAAGCCCAGATTGACCCATTCCCACCCCTTACCGCCGATCAAACCAAAGGTAGCCGAGGCCTCGCGGATGTCGGCCACGTGAAGACCAAGGCCTAACTGGGTCTTGAGATGATCCAGCGGAGTGGCCCCGGTCAGTGCATCGGCGCTCAGGCCTGTGGGCAGCGCTCCGTTCATTACGTAATGCAGGCTTTCGGTAAAACCCAGAGTGGGCATGAACAGGGGCTGTGCCGTCGGCCACAGCGTCATCTGCGTTGGAAAGGAGATCAACAGCACGACATAACCCAGCATGGCCGGGTTGAACGGGTTATAGCCCAGGCCGCCGTACAGGTGCTTGCCGAATACCAGCGCAAAGGCTGTACCGATCACCACCAGCCACCATGGAGCGAGGGGCGGCAAGGCGAGACCCAGCAATAGCGCAGTGACCAGCGCACTGTAGTCGGTCAGGAAACGTTTTACTGGCCGACCTCTCAGTTGCAGCATGGCTGCCTCGGTCACCAGCGCGGTTACGCTGGCCAGCACCAGGTTAATCAGTACGCCATAACCGAAGAAGGCGACGTAGGCGGCCACGCCGGGAATCAGGGCGAGTACGACCCTGCGCATGACAGTAGCGACGCCGGCTTGTACCGGCAGATGTGGCGAGCTGATTGCGCTCATGAGTCTTTGTCCTGCTGGTCATCACGCGATGCTTGCTTGGCAGCGGCCTTGGCCTTGGCGCGGGCTATCGCCGCAGCGACCGGGTCATCAGCGGCAGCTGCGTCGGTGTTGGCAGTCGGGGCCGGTGCCCGCGATTCCTTTTCAGCAGCCTTGGCCTTGGCACGGGCAATCGCTGCAGCCACAGGGTCATCACCGGGGGGCTGTTCTGGGTCGGGTCCCGCTGGGGTTGCCTGTTTCTTCGCGTCTGCCTTGGCTTTTGCACGGGCGATGGCAGCGGCGACCGGATCATCAGGCTGAGTGCCGGTTTTCTCTGCGGCCTGGTTACCGGCCTTGGCTTTCGCTCGGGCGATGGCCGCCGCTACCGGGTCAGGTGTTTCGGCGGGCTCTGTGGTTGCTTGCTGGGCGGCTTTCTTGGCCTTGGCACGGGCGATGGCCGCGGCGACTGGGTCATCGCTCGCAACCTCTGTATCCGCAGCTACCGACTTGGTTTGTTCAACTTTAGGCTTGATCGCAGCCTTCTTGGCCGCCAGGCGTGCCTGCTTTTCGGCTTCCTCGCGTTCTATTCGCGCGAGGCGGAATTCATGCCGTTCACGCGCCTGGTTGGATTTGCGTTTTTCTTTTTCCGCCGACCATATCTCGGTCTTGGCAAAGCGGTAGTACTGCACCAGCGGAATATGGCTCGGGCAGACCTGTGCACAACAGCCGCATTCGATGCAGTCAAACAGGCGGTAGTCCTGCGCCTGATCGAAGTCCTTCGCACGGGTATGCCAGTAAAGCTGTTGTGGCAGCAGGTTGGCGGGACACACCTCGGCACATTCACCACAGCGAATGCAGGGCATGGCCGGTTCTTCGGGCCGAATGTCTTCAGCGGTGGCGGCCAGGATACAGTTTGTCGCCTTGATGACGGGGATCGCGTCGCTCTTGAGCGCGAAGCCCATCATAGGCCCGCCCATGATCAGACGCGTGGCGCCGTTAGTGCCGCCGCATTGCTCAAGCAGTTCACAGACCGGCGTGCCAAGGCGTACTTCCAGATTGGCGGGTTCGCGCACACCCTTGCCCGTAACGGTTACTACCCGCGAGATCAGTGGCTCGCCGAGCGTCACGGCCCGCCAAACGGCGACTGCAGTGCCCACGTTGTGGCATACGATGCCGATGTCCAGCGGCAGGCCTTCACTGGGCACTTCCTTGCCGGTCAGTGTCTGTACAAGCTGTTTTTCGCCACCCTGCGGATAGCGGGTTGGCACCGTCACGACCTGGATTCGTGGGTCACCCAGGTCTTCCACCGCCTCTTGCAGCGCGGCTATGGACTCAGGCTTGTTGTCTTCTACACCAATCAGGCAACGGGGGGCTCGAATCGCAAACAGGATCAGCTGCGCGCCTTTCGCGATCTGGTCAGCACGTTCGGCCATCAGCATCTGATCGCAGCTGATGTAGGGTTCGCATTCAGCGCCGTTGAGGATCAGTGTATCGACCACCGCGCCGGGGCCGGGGTTGAGCTTGATGAATGACGGGAAGGCAGCCCCACCCAGTCCTACCACGCCTGCCTTGCGCACCCGGTCGCGCAGATCGGCTGGATCGAGTTGTGTGTAATCTTCTACCGGTTCCAGTACGGGTTGGGGCAGGGCGGCATCCTTACCGTCCGTGTCAATCACGATACAGGTGGCATTCAGGCCTGAGGGGTGGGCCACCGGTTGATCGCCGATAGCGACTACTGTGCCTGAGGTGCTGGCATGAACCGGTGTTGAGACATATCCATCGGGTTCAGCTACCATCTGGCCGCGATATACGTAGTCGCCGACTTCGACCAGGGGTTTGGCCGCCGCGCCTATATGCTGCTGCAATGGCAACACAAGCCGGCTAGGCAGCGCAGCCGCCCGGATCGGCCGTCCGGTCGACATGTCCTTGTGGTCATCCAGGTGCAGGCCGCCGGAGAACCCATGCACCCTGGGCAGTGAGCGGTTGAGTGAAATCGCCATGTTCAGGCGGCCTTTGAAGGTTTGACCAACTGGGGTGGTGCGGGCCACTTCCAGTTCTTGATATCAACCTCAACCGGCACCATGTCGATGCAGTCGACCGGGCAGGGTTCCACGCACAGGTCGCAGCCGGTGCACTCCGAGGCAATCACCGTATGCATCTGCTTGGCGGCGCCCAGAATCGCGTCAATCGGGCAGGCCTGAATGCACTTGGTGCAGCCGATGCACACGTCCTCATCGATCACGGCCACGGTCTTGATCTCTTGCGCTACCCCGTTTTCAGGGTTGATCGGCATGGGCTCGCGGCCGAGCAGATCAGCCAGTGCGATCACGCCGGCCTCGCCGCCGGGCGGACACTGGTTGATCTCGGCCTCACCATCCGCAATCGCCTGTGCATACGGGCGACAGCCGGGAAAACTGCATTGTCCGCACTGGGTTTGCGGCAGGATGGCATCAATCTGGTCGACCAGGGGGTCGCCCTCGACCTTGAAGCGTACCGAGGCATAACCCAGCGCGACGCCAAAGGCGCCGGCCAGCCCGGCCAGAGCAAGAATAGCGCCGAGCATCAGACGAGCCCTGAAAAGCCCATGAAGGCCAGTGACATCAGGCCCGCGGTAATCAGGCCGATGGGCGCACCCTTGAATACCTCGGGTACGTCAGCCACGGCGACGCGCTCACGGATCGAGGCGAACAGGATCATGACCAGTGAGAAGCCAACGGCGGCGCCGAAGCCGTACACGGCCGATTCCAGAAAACTGTTTTGCTCACGCACATTCAGCAGTGCCACGCCCAGTACGGCGCAGTTGGTGGTAATCAGCGGCAGGTAGATACCCAGCACCTCGTAGAGCAGGGGGCTGGTCTTGTGCACGATCATCTCGGTGAGCTGCACCACCCCGGCAATCACCAGGATGAAACTGATGGTGCGCAAGTATTCCACGCCCAGCGGCGCCAGAATGTAGGCATTTACCAGGTAGGAGCAGACCGAAGAAAGGGTCAGGACGAAGGTGGTGGCGAGGGCCATGCCCATCGCGGTTTCGAGTTTCTTGGACACCCCCATGAACGGGCACAGCCCCAGGAACTGGACCAACACGAAGTTGTTGACCAGCACCGTGCCGATGAGGATGTATAGATAGTCCGTCATTTCACTTCGCGGATGGTTCCGTTAGCTCCGAAATCTGGCTGTCAGAAGGGTCACAGTATGAATGCAGCCGGTCTATATGCAATAAATCACGGTAAAAATAATGTGATTATTCAATATGGTTATATGAAACCACCATGCTTATAACTCTGTTGCACAGCAGCATGCCATTAGTGGGCGTCGGCAACATCGTCACAATGGCTTAGATTTATTTGACCTTCATGCCGGGTTGCGCGCCGTTATCCGGCGACAGGATGAACAGTTCGTTACCGCCCGGGCCGGCCGCCAGCACCATGCCCTCCGACAGGCCAAAACGCATCTTGCGCGGTGCCAGATTGGCGACCATGACGGTCAGACGGCCCTCCAGGTCTTCCGGTGCATAGGCGCTCTTGATGCCGGCGAAGACCTGCTTTGTGCCCAGCTCGCCGACATCCAGTTCCAGGCGTAGCAGTTTGTCGGCGCCCTCAACGTGCTCGGCCCTGGCGATGCGAGCGATACGCAGATCGACCTTGGCGAAGTCATCAAAGGTGATTGTGTTGTCTGTAGAGTCTTCCACCTTGGGGTTCTCCGGTTTGGAAGTGGGTGCGGCGGCTTCAGGACTGGCCTGAAGGTCGCTTTTCGAGGCGGCCGTCAGGGCCTCGATCTGGCTGGCCTCCACGCGTTGCATCAGCGGCTTGAACGGGGCGATGCGGTGGTCGAGCAGGGGTTGCTCCAGGTCCGCCCAGGTCAGGGGGTCGATCTGCAGAAAGGCTTCGACCTCGCTGACCAGTTTGGGTAGTACCGGTTTGAGCATGATGCTCAGCTGGCGGAACAGTTCGAGGCCGGTGGTGCAGACGGCCTGCAATTCCGCGTCAGCCCCTTCCTGTTTGGCAATGACCCAGGGTTGGCGCTCGGCGATATAGCTGTTGGCTCTGTCCGCAAGGGCCATGATCTCACGAATGTTCCGGGCGAAATGGCGGCCATCGTAGAGCTTCTCGATGTCCTCACCGGCCTGCTGAAATCGAGTAACCAGCTTCTCATCATCCAGCGTCCCACCAAGCTTGCCTTCAAAGCGCTTGCTGATAAAGCCAGCGCAGCGACTGGCGATGTTGACGTACTTGCCGACCAGATCTGAGTTGATGCGTGCGACATAGTCCTCGAGATTCAGGTCGAGGTCTTCCACGCTACCCGCGAGCTTGGTGGCGTAGTAGTAGCGCAGGGTTTCGGCGGGCAGGTATTCCAGCCAGCTGTCACCACGGATGAAAGTGCCGCGCGACTTGGACATTTTTGCGCCGTTGACGGTCAGGTAGCCATTGACGTGCAACGCGTCGGGCTGTTTCAGCCCGGCACCCTTGAGCATGGCGGGCCAGAACAGGCCGTGGAAATTCACAATGTCCTTGCCGATGAAGTGATACATCTCGATGGTTGAATCGGCCTTGATGTATGACTCGAAATCCAGGCCGGTCTTGTCACAGTAGGCCTTGAGGCTGGCGAAGTAGCCGATCGGGGCATCCAGCCACACGTAGAAGAACTTGCCCGGCGCGTCCGGAATTTCAAAGCCGAAATAGGGGGCGTCGCGGGAGATGTCCCAGTCTTTCAGCCCCGCTTCTTCGATATCCTCTTGCGGCTTGAGCCATTCACCCAGCTTGGCGTGTACGGGAATCTGCAGGATGGCACTTTGTAACCAGTCCTCAATGTCATCCTGCAATTCAGCTAGTTTGAAGAAGTAATGTTCGGAAGGCCG
>JBFKKS010000157.1:0-6012 GCA_041630955.1 Nevskiales bacterium | reverse complement strand
CCGCCACCACCACCGCCACCTCCTCCTGTGGATGTGGAATCGCGTGAGCCGGTCATATTGCGGGATGTCTGGTTTGAATTCGACAGCGCGGTATTGCTGCCAGAATCACAAGCGAAGCTGGATGAAGTCGTACAGTCGCTGAATATGCGCCAGGACGTCACAGTACTATTGGCGGGTCATACCTGCAGCATCGGCACTGAGGAATACAACCAGCAACTTTCCGAACGCCGAGCCGAGTCGGTTAAGGCGTATCTGGTTGAGAACGGTATTGATCCTGCCCGCCTGGAAACACGTGGGTATGGTGAAATGCACCCCATTGCGGATAACAGCACCAAGACCGGACGTGAGGAGAATCGTCGTGTTGAGCTTCAGAAGCTGGACGAGGAGACCTGCGTAAAACCGAATGGCGGTGAATCAACCGACAGCGCAGGTTGCGCAGTAAGGTACTAGTTTAGTCCGTTATTCAGCCCTCATAAGCCCCGGCAGTACATGCCGGGGCTTTTTTATGCGCTGTAGCGAGCCACGATTTGGGGCAATACCACGGCAGCCCGCTGGCGCATTCGGAGTTGCACACAATGCGAGACTTCCGTCTCTCCCGGGTTGATCTCTATGGTCGGGACGCCCTTCTGGGCGGCCTGCAAAACAGGCCCTGCAATATAGGGAAAGACACTGGTTGTGCCGATCGTCATTACCAGATCAAATCCTTTGTCCAACTCCGCATAAAGACGATTCAATGCCTGTACCGGCAGCATTTCCCCAAACAGAACCACATTGGGCCGTTCAAACTTGCCGCAACGCTGGCAGACAGGCGGTATGCTCAGTCCGGTGTAATCCTTCACCTTGCGTGCATGGCCGCATCCCATGCACTGTAATTGATCAAAGCAACCATGAATCTCAATGACATTCTCGCTGCCCGCTTGATGGTGAAAGCCATCGATGTTCTGAGTGAGAATGCAAACTTCCAGATGTGCTTCCAGTCTTGCCAGTGCAAGGTGTGCATCATTGTGCCCTGCGCCCCGGCATGCAGCTTCAATCTGACTGAGGTATTTCCATGTCACCTCAGGCCGGACTGCCAGCATCTCGCCAGACAAAGCCTGTTCTATCGGGATTCCATCGTCAGTCGGACCATCTGTGTACAGGCCACCGATTCCCCGATAGGTTGGCAGGCCGGAGTCGGCTGAAATACCTGCCCCGGTAATGCAAAGCACGCGGCTTGAGGACTTTAGCCAGCTTGCCGCCTGTGTGATTTGAGCTTCCTGCGATTCCATATTCATCATACGGGCACCCGTCAGGTGCGCATCCACGATCGCCTATGTGACGTGCGGCAAGATCGTGTCAATCGTCATCACTCGGCCTTTTGGGTCGTGCACCAAGTAAAGACGAAAGACTTTCTTCGACCATTCCCATCCCGGTCTTGGTGATTGTACGAAAGTCATTGGTGGACCATTCGCGCAGTGCCCTCTTGAAGCCTTCCGTAACCTGTTCCCTGAAACGCGGCAATAGCTCCGTACCCGCATCAATGGCGCCTTGTTTTACGCGCTCCTGCACGTTTTCTGCCAGTTCAAGCATGCGTTTTTCCAAGCGTTTGCGGACAAATAACACATAGAACACATAAGCCAGCAAGAGGGTGGTAAAAGAAGTCATGACCGCAGTGGCCAGCAGCATGGTGAATGTATCATTCATGGAAAGGTACGCCCTGTAAGTGTTACGGTCACATTATGGCTAAACTTAGTTCATTCAATCTTTTCGTTGCCCTTACTAACGAGTTTAAGGATGCCCCAATCGTGAATTGCAGCCAAGTTACTAACCAACATACCCAGAAATCGGGCTTAATCGCTAGCTTCGCGATGCTTGTTACGGGGTTGTTAATTGCCACCGCTACATCTCCTGCATTTGCGAAGGTTTCACCAGATGAAGCATCGCAGCTTGGCGACGCACTTACTCCCCTCGGCGCAGTAAAAGCCGCCTCCGAGGATGGGCGTATCCCTGAATGGACCGGCGGGCTAACCCAGCCCCCACCAGACTACAAACCCGGAGGACTGTTGGTAAACCCATTTGCTGACGACAAGCCTCTGTTCACCATCACTGCGCAGAACCTGGATGAGTATCGTAAAGAACTTACTGCCGGCCAGATAGCGCTTTTCGAACAGTACCCCGACACCTATAAGATGCCGGTTTATCCCAGCCGGCGCTCTGCTGCGCTACCTGAATACATTTACCAGGAATCCATCAAGAATGCGCTTCGTGCTGAACTCGTTAATGGTGGAAATGGTATCGCCGGTACGGTTGCGGGTTTTCCATTCCCGATCCCCAAATCCGGCATGGAAGCAATGTGGAATCACGTATTGCGCTACAACACAACCGGCTATAAGGGCTACGTCAATAGTGCGGTTGTGCATCCGGATAACAGCTACAAGGTAGTCCGTAGTTATTTTGAGTTCGCCATGCGTTATAACCGTCCGGATACAACGCTGGAAAACTTTGATAATAAAAACCAATTCATCTTCATCAAAACCGTTTCCCCTCCCTCAAGCGCGGGCGAAGCAGCGCTGATCCATATACCGCTGGATCGTAGCGCTTCTGAAACCGGCCTGTGGGTCTACAACCCTGGCCAGCGCCGTATACGTCGAGTGGGAAAAGTCGGCTATGACAACCCCATAACCGAGCTGGACGGCCTGCTGACACATGATCAGGTCGACATGTTCAACGGCGAACTGGATCGTTATGACTTCAAACTGATCGGCAAACAGGCGCTATACGTCCCCTACAACAACTATGAGTTGTATAGCCAGGAGCACACATACGACGACCTGCTAAAAACCGGGCACATGAACCGCGACCTGACACGTTATGAACTCCACCGTGTCTGGGTAGTTGAGGCAACTGTGCGGGAAGGCCAGAGTCATATCTACCAGAAACGGGTCTTCTATATTGACGAAGATAGCTGGCAGATTCTGCTGCAAGACATGTATGACACTCGCGGGCAGTTCTGGCGTACCGCTGAATCCTATGCTGTTGTGTTTTATCAGGTGCCTGTTCTCATCAATCTGCTACAGGTGCACTACGACCTGCAGTCCAGGCAGTACGTTGTGCTGAATATGACAAACGAGGAAAAAAAACTCATCGAATGGAACACGGATCTTGAGCCCGGATACTTCAATCCCCAGAACCTCACCAAGTTTGCAACACGCGTACAACGCTAATCCATATTTCAAAAAAGAAAATAATAGCCTGTTGAATTCATTAGCATTCTGGGTAAATGATTTACCCTTGAGGACTTGATATTCACCATAACTAAGCACACACTGGAATCAGGCATACGACGCGGGGGGAAGTCGAATGATCTTCAGCAATAAGTTTCGATTCATATTTCAGCCGGCCCTGGCCGCCACAATCGTGGTGTCATGGGCCTCTTCAACGCTAGCCGCGCCTTTCGATGATCGCTATTACATAGCCCCGGGCGCGAGCTATAACCTGCTTGATGACGACCACAATCTCGACGATGAATTAGGTTGGCATATAGCAATTGGTAAACCCATCAGTCATCACTTCAATCTCGAACTCCAGGCCACTGGCTGGGAGAGTGAAAGTGCTACTAGCGAGGGAGAGTTGCTCGGAGTTGGGCTGAATTTGCTGTACTTTCCGAATCGGAACCGATTCTCTCCATTTGTCCTACTCGGCGTAATGGCCGCTGAATATGACACCATCCAAAATGGGGTCAGCAATGATGAATCAGGGGCACTGGTAGATCTGGGTTTTGGCTTCCTGGCGCAGCTGGCTGACCATGGCACTGCCTTGCGCTTTGAAGTGCGCCACCGGTTTAACGAGGCTGCAGATAACTTTCATGACAACAGCGTAATGCTGGGTCTACAGATTCCATTGGGGGCAGCACCGAAAGAGCCGCCTCCACCTCCACCTCCACCTCCACCTCCGCCTCCGCCACCTCCGCCTCCGCCGCCTCCGCCGCCTATTGATGTGCAATCACGCGCACCCGTGGTGCTCAGGGATGTATGGTTTGAGTTTGACAGTGACAAACTGAAGCCCGAATCACGCACCCAGCTGGATGCGGTCGCTCTTTCGCTGCGCATGGTGCCGGAAGTCAATGTGTTGATTGCCGGCCACACCTGCAGCATTGGTGATGAGGACTACAACATGGGCCTGTCACAGCGAAGGGCGAATTCGGTCAAGACCTATCTGATAACTAACGGCATTGATGAGCAGCGCCTGTCTACTATCGGATATGGTGAGTCACAACCGATAGCAACCAATTCAACCAAGGAGGGCCGTAGCCAGAACCGACGCGTTGACCTTAAGAGGGTTGACGTAAAAACCTGCGCTCTGCCAAGACCAGGTGACTTCGTCGATGCACATGGCTGTGCTATCAGGCGACATTAAGCCTTAACAGAAAGCCCCGGCATCCAGCCGGGGCTTTTTTATTTACAGTGGTGCGAATCCCTACGTATCCGGCCTCAGGAAATGCTCGCGGTAATAAACGAGCTCATTGATCGAATCACGGATATCTTCCAGGGCCAGGTGCGCAGAGTCCTTGCTGAAACCCGCTGCGACACTGGGCTGCCAGCGCAATGCAAGTTCCTTCAAAGTGCTGACATCAATATGGCGATAATGAAAATAGGCCTCCAGCCTTGGCATACAGCGATGCAGAAAGCGGCGATCCTGACAGATGCTGTTTCCACACATTGGCGACGCGCCAGCCGGTACCCATTGCTGCAGGAAAGCCAGGGTCTGCTCTTCAGCTTCCGCAGCCGTCAGCGTACTCGCCCTGACTCTTTCCATGAGACCCGAAGCACCATGCTGCCGGGTATTCCATTCATCCATTGACTCCAGAACTGAATCTGGCTGATGAACAGCCAGTACTGGCCCCTCAGCGAGGATATGCAGGTGCTTGTCAGTCACAATGGTAGCGATCTCAATAATATGATCATTACCGGTATCAAGACCTGTCATTTCCAGATCAATCCAGATGAGATTTTCTTTATCTATTTGCATGCACTTGTTCACTTCAATCAATCAGGAGTAAAAGCATAAAGGATGCCCACTATCCGCGCTTGCGTAACAAGGCAGGATGGGCTATCCCCGAGCAATAGCTTATAGTGCCCTAATATCAGACATGGGCAGGAAACCCTTACATGAGCAAACAATCTCCTGACAAAGGTGCTCTTAGCAAACGACACTGCCTGCCCTGTGAAGGCGGTACAGAACCATTGAATACAGCCCAGATCCAGGCGCTGATAAAAAAAATTGCATCGCGCTGGCGAGTCATGGATGGCAACACGTTGGTGGCTGAATTTGATTTCAATGATTACTACCAGACGACGGCTTTTATCAATGCCGTTGTCTGGTTAGCACACCGCGAAGACCATCATCCGGACATTGCATTCGCCTATAAGCAGGCCACTATCCGATACACCACCCACGCAATTGATGGATTATCAGAAAACGATTTCATCTGTGCGGCAAAAATAGACGCCCTCATTGACTAATACCCCCAACAGTCCTGCCACAGTTGTCATCAGCTATGGCCGCCAGATTCTTATAGAAACAGCCGAGGGTGACTTGCTCCGCGCGCTCGCACGGGGCCGTAAACTGCAGGTAGTGTGTGGCGATCGGGTTAACTGGCAAACCCAGAAAGATGGCACGCATGTCATAGAGTCCATTGAGCCCCGCCATGGGCTGCTTATGCGGCATGACGTGCGCTTGGGAAAGCGCCTGCTCGCTGCTAACGTTGACCGGCTTTTGGTGGTGCTCGCTGCAGAGCCAGCGCCGGATCTTTCCCTTCTGGATTGCTACCTGGTAGCCGCTGAAAGCCTGGGCATTGAGGCGGCTCTGGTGTTCAACAAGGTCGATCTGCTTGATGGCCAAACGCGTACACGAATTGAAGCGAACCTTAAGCCATATACTGAACTGAATTACCCGCTTTATTGGACTTCTGCCTCAAGCAAAGCGGGGATTGCCCCGATCAATGCGGCTTTAGGAGGGCATTGTGGTGTACTG
>JBFKKS010000156.1:0-6018 GCA_041630955.1 Nevskiales bacterium | reverse complement strand
ATGCGAGCGATACGCAGGTCGACCTTGGCGAAGTCATCAAAGGTAATGGTGTTATCGGTTGGCTCTTCCACCTTGGGGTTCTCCGGTTTGGAAGTGGCTGCGGCGGCATCGGAGCTGGCCTCCAGATCGGTTTTAGAGGCGGCCGTCAGGGCCTCGATCTGGCTGGCTTCCACGCGCTGCATCAGCGGTTTGAACGGGGCGATGTTGTGATTAAGCAGGGCTAACTGCAGATTCGCCCAGGTAAGGGGTTCGATCTTCAGAAAGGCTTCGACCTCGCTGACCAGTTTGGGCAGCACCGGTTTGAGCATGATGCTCAGCTGGCGGAACAGTTCAATGCCGGTGGTGCAGACGGCCTGCAATTCCGCATCTGCCCCCTCCTGCTTGGCAATAACCCAGGGTTGGCGCTCGGCAATATAGCTGTTGGCCCGGTCAGCAAGGGCCATGATCTCACGAATGGCCCGGGCGAAATGGCGGCCATCGTAAAGTTTTTCAATGTCTTCCCCCGACCGCTGAAAATGGTCGACCAGCTTCTCATCATCCAGCGTCCCGCCAAGCTTGCCGTCAAAACGCTTGCTGATAAAGCCCGCGCAGCGACTGGCGATGTTGACGTACTTGCCGACCAGGTCTGAGTTGATACGTGCGACATAGTCCTCAAGATTCAGGTCCAGGTCTTCCACGCTACCCGCGAGCTTGGTGGCGTAGTAATAGCGCAGGGTTTCTGCGGGCAGATGCTCCAGCCAGCTGTCACCGCGGATGAAAGTGCCGCGGGATTTGGACATTTTTGCGCCGTTGACGGTCAGGTAGCCATTAACATGCAGCGCGTCGGGCTGTTTCAGTCCGGCACCCTTCAGCATGGCCGGCCAGAACAGACCGTGGAAATTCACAATGTCCTTGCCGATGAAGTGATACATCTCGATGGCTGAATCGGCCTTGATGAATGACCCGAAGTCCAGTCCGGCCTTGTCGCAGTAGGCCTTGAGGCTGGCAAAATAACCAATCGGTGCATCCAGCCACACATAGAAGAACTTGCCCGGCGCTCCGGGGATTTCAAAGCCGAAGTAGGGGGCATCGCGGGAGATGTCCCAGTCTTTCAGCCCCGCTTCCTCGCCATCCTCCTGCGGTTTCAGCCACTCACCCAGCTTGGCGTGTACGGGAACCTGCAGGATGGCACCTTGTAACCAGTCTTCGATGTCATCCTGCAACTCGGCCAGTTTGAAGAAGTAATGTTCGGAAGGCCGCCATTCGGGCGGTGCCCCAGATAGAACCGAGCGTGGGTTTTTCAGCTCGTCGGGCTGATAGGTGGCGCCGCAGTTCTCGCAGTTGTCACCATACTGGTCTTCGGCACCGCAGCGCGGGCATTCGCCCTTGATGTAACGATCCGGCAGGAACATGCCGCGTTCCGGGTCGTAGGCCTGCTCGATTTCGCGCACGGCAATATGCCCGGCGTCTTTCAGCTTGCCGTAAATCGCGCTCGCCAGCTCGCGGTTCTCGTCGGAATGGGTGCTGTGATAATGATCGAAGTCCACCCCGAAGCCGGCGAAGGTCGCCTCGTGTTCGGCCTGAATGCTCCGTATGTAATCTTCCACCGGCTGCCCGGCCTTTTCGGCCGCCAGCATGATCGGTGTGCCATGGGCATCGTCGGCGCAGACATAGGTGACCTGGTTGCCGCGCATGCGCTGGAAACGTACCCAGATATCGGCCTGGATATAGCCCACCAGGTGACCCAGGTGGATCGGGCCGTTGGCGTAGGGCAGGGCATTGGTGACAAATAACTGGCGCTGGGACACGGTTAATGACTTTGTCGGGCTGAATGAACCGCGCATTATGCCACGTGACTTGCAATGCCGATGTTAGAATCCCCCGCACTATGCAAGCCTCACAGAAACAAGATTCATGAGCGAGCCGACCGAAGCCGCCGTTCGCGCGGTGCTGGCCGAGTACGTCGAGCCCCATCTGCAAACGGATTTGATCAGCGCCGGTGTGGTTGAAGTGGTCGAGGTAGAGGCTGGCGTTGTGCGGGTGCGGATGATGCTGGGCTTTCCGGCGGAACGCTACGGTGCGCAACTGGCGCAGCGCCTGGGCGAGCGCCTGCGTGTACTGGATGGCGTAAGCGAGGTCGAGATCGCGGTAGGCTGGCGGGTTGAGTCGCATGCTGTTCAGGCTAACCTGCAACCACTGCCCAACATCAGCAACATCATTGCGGTCGCATCGGGCAAGGGTGGCGTGGGCAAATCCACCGTATCGGCCAATTTGGCGCTGGCACTGGCCGCAGAGGGCGCGAGCGTGGGTGTGCTGGATGCTGACATCTATGGCCCCAGCCAGCCACGCATGCTGGGTGCCACCGCCAAGCCAGAGCAGTTGCCCAACAAGAAACTCAAGCCGGTCATGGCGCACGGACTGGCGACCATGTCGATTGGCTACCTGGTCGACGAAGCTGCCCCGATGATCTGGCGCGGCCCGATGGTGACACAGGCGCTGCAGCAGTTGCTTAACGAGACCGAATGGCCGGCGCTGGACTATCTGATTGTTGATCTGCCGCCAGGTACCGGTGATATCCAGTTGTCACTGTCGCAGCGCATTCCCGTGAGCGGCGCGGTGATTGTGACTACCCCGCAGGATATTACCTTGCTCGACGCGCGCAAGGGACTGATGATGTTCCGCAAGGTGGAAGTGAGCGTGCTGGGCATTGTGGAGAACATGAGTACACACGTATGCAGTAACTGTGGCCATGAAGAGGCCATTTTCGGCAGTGGTGGTGGTGAACAATTGGCCATGGAGCAGGGGGTTGAACTGCTTGGTCAGTTGCCGCTGGCAGCGAGCATACGTTTGCAGGCAGATGCAGGCGCACCGACGGTGGTAGCTGAGCCCGATAGTGAGCTGGCGGCCCGTTATCGCAGCATTGCACGGCATGCCGCCGCCCGTCTGGCCTTACAGGGTGACAGCGGCGCTTTCCCCGAAATTTCTATTGTTGATGACTAGCTACAGGAAAGAGGACATCAGTCAATGATCTGGGCGATGGGCGCGTTGGTGGTGATCCTGCTGTTACTGGTGGCGGTCGGCAATCTGCGCCTGATGGTTGGGTTTCTGGCGATCACGGTCGTGATCATCAGCGTGCTTCTGGTGTTTGACCAGTTTGCCGGCCAACGTAGCGCGTCGCGTGTGCCTTCGGATCAGGTTGAACTGATTGGTTTTGATCTTAAGCCCGGCCATCGTACGGTTTACGAACTGGTGGGACGGATTCAGAATCATTCACCCGAGTTCGGGTTGTTCCGGTTGTCACTGCGTGTACTGGGGCTGGATTGTCCGCAGCCCGATTCCCCGACAGAAGACTGCCTGGTGATCAGCGACCAGGTTGAGCAGTTGGGTGTCGATATTCCTGCTGGCCAGGCACGTGACGTGGAACAGCGCATGCGGCTGGATAATGCACCACTCAAGCCACAGGGCGTGTTGCGTTGGGAATTTGAAGTTGTATCCACCGCCGGTGGATAACCATTAATCAATCGAGTAAGAACAGATAATGAGCATCAAGTCAGATAAATGGATTCGTCGTATGGCCGCCGAACACGGCATGATCGAGCCCTTCGAGGCCGGTCAGGTGCGCGACAACGGCGGCGGCAAGATAGTCTCGTACGGCGTGTCCAGTTACGGCTACGACGTGCGCTGCGCCGACGAATTCAAGATATTCACCAACATCAACTCGGCCATTGTCGATCCAAAGGAATTTCACGATGGCAGTTTCGTGGATTTCAAGGGCGACTCCTGTGTGATCCCTCCCAACTCATTCGCCTTGGCGCGAACCGTGGAGTATTTCCGGATTCCGCGTAGTGTGCTGACCATCTGTCTGGGTAAATCGACCTATGCGCGTTGCGGCATTATCGTGAATGTCACGCCCCTTGAGCCTGAGTGGGAAGGGCACGTGACGCTGGAATTTTCCAATACCACCCCGCTGCCGGCGCGTATCTACGCCAATGAAGGGGTGGCCCAGATGCTGTTCCTGGAATCCGACGAAGTCTGTGAAACGTCATACAAGGATCGTGGTGGCAAATATCAGGGCCAGACCGGGGTAACACTGCCCAAGACATGAAGCAGGCCGAGGGCGAGCTAAGCTGGCTGCAGCATGCGGCACAGCCAGCCGTGGTCAGGCGCGGAATCGGGTTTGGCGTGGGCGTCGGCGCTATACTCATATTGATCAATCACGGCGATGCGATACTCGCCGGGGATTTGACGCCGATGTTATGGTTCAAGATGGGGCTGACTTTATTGGTGCCCTACCTGGTTTCAACGGCATCAAGTGTAAGCGCCCGGCTTGAGGCGCAAAGGCACAGGGGAAAGTGATGAAGCAATTATGGCTGGTGCGTCATGCGAAATCGGACTGGGGCAATTCAGGCGCATCGGACTTTGATCGTGAGCTGAATGAACGGGGTTTGCTGGATGCGCCGGCGATGGGACGCTGGCTAGCTGCCAAGGGCGTCAAGCCTAAAGTCATTGTTACCAGCCCGGCCCGACGGGCACTGAGTACTGCAGAGCTGCTGGCCGACGCCATGGGCGTTTCAGAGGCCTTTGTCTTCCATGAACCGCGCATTTACGAGGCGCATACCGGCGCCTTGCAGGAAGTGATTGAGGAATCCGACGATAGCATCGACCGGCTGATGCTGGTGGGGCATAACCCGGGCATGACACAGCTGGTCAACATCATGGCGAGTGCGCCTGTGGATAATCTGCCGACCTGCAGTGTCGCCGCGTTGCAGTTTGAAGTGGCACGCTGGGCCGATATCAGTAATCACTCTGCCAACAGCACTGATATCTGGCGCCCCAGGGACGTGTTGCGCTAGAGGGTATTATTGTTTCGCTGGACTCTTGGGCAGGTCTCTCAAGGTCATGCGTATTGGATCCTTGCCCTTCTTCTGGCGCTCAACTTTTACCGGCAGGTAATCCAGATCCCTGGCAAGCCACAGCCGGAACTGGCGTTTCTCGGCATTGACGCGTTCTACCTTGACTGTTTCAAAACGGCCGGCCGGTGTGGCAATTTTCTCCGTGCCGGTGATCTGAAAGCTATAGGGCTGAATCTCGTCGTCTTCGACCATGAGAAAGATAAAGGGCGTGGTCGGCAGTTTGTCACCCGCCTGAACCAGCAGACGACGCATGGCGATTTCCATCACCGTACGATCAAGGCCATCGGCAGGCAATTCGCGTGGCTTGTCTTTACCCGTGCGCACCATGTTATTACCCCAGTCAAAACGCAGGGTGTAGTTATCGTCGTCGTCGCCATTTTCCTTGTGGACCTGGTATTTCTGTGACCGAATCTGGCCGTCGATCATGCAGAAGTGACTGGATTCGGTCATCTTGCCAGCGAACATGGCGGCAATACCCTTGGGTTCTGCCAGGCCTTGTAACAGGTAGCAGTCGCCCCCTTTCTCGGTGAGGGTGAAGGTGGTGTCCCCCAGCATGATATTGCCACGGTTGACCTCATAGACGGCCTTGTACGGGCTGAGTACATCGGCAGCGGCCGGTTGGGCGAGACTTATGGCCAGGACAGTCAGCAAAGCGCCGCCAAGCAGGAACTTGGCCGGTTGATCAAGAGACTGCTTTGTTCGGCTAATGGTCATTTCCCTTCCATGGTTGGTCCACATGCGTTGTTCGATTCTAAGCAATCGTTTCCAGTTGTACAGGCGAATCCAGCCTTTTCCCGTCCAGGTAGACCCCGTCATCACGTAAAGCCAGCTTACCAGCCGCCGCCCAGCTCAGGACCTCGGGATAGGCGCGCAGTTCAATTTCCTGCATCACGCGGCTCGCCAGACTTTGTTCATTGTCTTCCGGTTGAATCTTCAGGCTGCCTTGTAGGACAACAGGACCGCCATCGAGTTCGGGCGTGACGTAGTGCACACTCGCTCCATGTTGCTTGTCCCCGGCCTCCAGGGCACGGCGGTGGGTATTCAGGCCGCGATATTTGGGTAGCAGGGATGGGTGGATATTGAACATGCGCCCCTGGTAACGGGTTACGAATTCCGGTGTCAGGAT
>JBFKKS010000155.1:0-6040 GCA_041630955.1 Nevskiales bacterium | reverse complement strand
GCATTATTGTCTAACTCATTCTGAATGGTATCCGCGTCAAGCGTGGCTGCATCAACGAGTGGAATAGTCAGGATGTCATCCAGACTGGCCTTGTCACGGGATTTTAATTCGTTCTGGCGTGCGAACACGTCTACCTGATGATAGTGGATGCTATGCAGCGTAGCGCCGTTGGGCGAGGGTACCCAGGCGGTGTTGGCGCCTGATTTGGGGTGCCCGATTTTGGCTTCCAGCATGGCAGCCATTTCATCAGGCATAGGCCACATGCCCTTGCCTATCTGTGCTTTGCCTTGCAGGCCACAGGCCAGGCCAACGTCGACATTCCAGTCCTCGTAGGCATTAATCCATGGCTGCGCCTTCATCTGTGTCTTCGGAATGAATGGACCGGCAAGCATGGAAGTGTGTATTTCATCGCCCGTGCGATCGAGAAAGCCGGTGTTGATGAAGACGGTCCGTTCCTTGGCTGCATGGATGCAGTTCTTGAGGTTGACGGTAGTGCGCCGCTCCTCGTCCATGATGCCAACCTTCAGTGTGTAGCGAGCCAGTCCCAGAGCATCTTCGATGCGGCCAAACAATTCGTTGGTAAAGGCAACTTCTTCGGTGCCGTGCATCTTGGGCTTGACGATGTATACAGAACCTTTGCGGCTGTTGCGCTTGGCTTCTTTAGAGGTCTGGTCACCCTTCAGGTCATGTATCGCTGCCAAAACAGTAATCATGCCGTCCATGATGCCTTCTGGCGCTTCACTACCATCAGCCAATAATATGGCCGGGTTGGTCATTAGGTGACCAACGTTGCGAACGAACAGAAGGCTGCGGCCGTGCAGGCGGATTTCATTGCCCTGCGGATCGGTATAAAACCGGTCTGCATTGAGCCGGCGAGTTACTGTTTTGCCGCCCTTGTCAAAGGAATCTTCCAGCGTTCCTTTCATCAGACCGAGCCAGTTTCGGTAAACCTCGACCTTGTCCTCAGCGTCGACTGCCGCGACGGAATCCTCACAATCCATAATTGTGGTGACAGCGGCCTCAACCAACAGGTCTTTAACACCTGCCGCGTCGGTCTGCCCGATCGGGCTTGCTGCATCAATCTGTATTTCAATATGCATGCCGTTATTACGCAGTAACACGGCAGTCGGTGCATACGCATCGCCCTGGTAGCCAACAAATTTCTCAGGTTGTGCCAGTGCACTGCTGCTGCCGTCTATCAAGTCAACCTTCAGCGCGCCAGCCTCAACTACGTATGCCTTGGCGTCTGCATGGCTGCCGTTAGCGAGTGGCGCGGCCTGGTCGAGATGCTGACGGGCAAAGGCAATGACCTTGGCGCCCCTGACCGGGTTATACCCGCCAGCACGCTCAGCACCATTCTCCTCGGAGATGGCATCGGTACCGTATAGGGCATCATAGAGGCTGCCCCAGCGCGCATTCGCTGCGTTCAATGCAAAGCGAGCATTTTTAACGGGTACAACCAGCTGTGGACCTGCCTGGGAAGCGATTTCCGTATCGACATTTTCTGTACTGATCGAGAAGTCCACTACTTCTGGTTCCAGGTATCCTATGTCTGTCAGGAAGGCCTTGTAACCGGTTGCATCATGCGGCTGTCCAGCCCGGGCCCTATGGTATTCGTCGATCTTTGCCTGAAAGTCATCACGCTTGGCAAGCAAGGCTTTGTTCTTGGGCGCCAGATCAGCGAGCACAGATGCCATGGATGCCCAGAAGTCGGCTGGCTCAATACCCGTTCCGGGGCAAATTTCACTATCAACGAGTGACTTGAGTTCCTCGGCTACTTGCAGGCCACTTACCTGAAGATAATTAGTCATGGGTTTCCTTTGAATCTGTCAATACAAAAAGTTGGTATTTCAGCGTCGTATAGGGAACACGAGCTGAATACGCGAATGCGCGTCTATACGGAAAAAGTGGGGGAATTCTACCAAACTCTATAATCAATCGCTGGTACCAATCACCAGCTATGCCTGCTAAGCCTAGAGCGGGGGAGCGCATGAGTTGCTCTTTTGTCTGCGACTCATGCTTTTGGAGTCTGTCAAGCTCGAACAAAATCAGTATAATGTGCGCCCCCGACACTGGCGGGTAGGGCAGGTCCGGGGGGACTAGATCTGGAAATGCCTGTACCCAACATTGACTTAGGGCCTTTTTCATACCGAATTTTAAAGCTGCTAAGCAGAGATAACGGACGAGTCCATGACGGTGGCGATCGTCCTTTGGTTGTTTAGCTTTAGCCAACTTGTTTTGCCTGTTATACCAAGTTTATTTTTGACCTCAATGAGGAAATGTTGATGAGCAATAGCAACCTGACCCGCGAACAGCAGGTCGCCGAACTGAAGAAAGACTGGGAAACCAACCCCCGCTGGGCCAATGTTAAGCGCGGTTACAGCGCTGAAGACGTTGTACGCCTGCGTGGCAGCGTTCAGCCTGAATACACGATTGCCCGCAATGGTGCCGAGAAACTCTGGGATCGCGTAAACGGCAATTCCAAAAAGGGTTACGTCAACGCCTTCGGTGCGATCACTGCCGGGCAGGCCATGCAGCAGGCCAAGGCTGGCCTGGAAGCGGTTTACCTGTCTGGTTGGCAGGTCGCTGCCGACGGTAACACCTCGGAAACCATGTACCCGGATCAGTCGCTGTATGCCTATGACTCCGTACCGACCATGGTTCGCCGTATCAATAATACCTTCAAGCGCGCTGACGAAATTCAGTGGAAGAATATTGCCGATGGCAAGATGGATGAAAAAGACGCCATCGATTATTTCCTCCCGATCGTGGCTGACGCTGAAGCTGGTTTTGGTGGCGTACTGAACGCTTTTGAGCTGATGAAGAACATGATCGCGAATGGCGCAGCCGCCGCGCATTATGAAGATCAGCTGGCAGCTGTTAAGAAGTGTGGCCATATGGGTGGCAAGGTGCTCGTGCCGACACAGGAAGCAGTTCAGAAGTTGATTTCTGCACGCCTGGCTGCCGATGTGATGGGTGTGCCTTCAGTCATCCTGGCACGTACCGATGCGGAAGCCGCCAACCTGTTGACATCTGACTTCGATGAGAACGACAAGCCATTCGTGACGGGCGAGCGCACGGCCGAAGGCTTTTACCGGGTCAAGAACGGCCTGGAGCAGGCAATCAGCCGTGGTGTGGCCTACGCGCCGTATGCTGACCTGGTCTGGTGTGAAACAGGTACGCCGGATATCGGTTTCGCGCGCGAATTCGCGCAGGCTGTACAGGCTGAGTGCCCGGGCCAGCTGTTGTCTTACAACTGCTCGCCTTCCTTTAATTGGAAGAAGAACCTTAGTGATTCACAGATTGCCTCCTTCCAGGAGGACCTGTCTGCGCTGGGCTACAAGTTCCAGTTCATCACGCTGGCCGGTATCCATGTGAACTGGTATCGCACCTTCGACTTTGCCTATAACTACGCTCGTGGTGAAGGCATGAAGCACTACACCGATATGGTGCAGGAGCCCGAATTCGCTTCTCGCGAACGTGGCTACACCTTCGTCTCGCATCAGCAGGAAGTTGGTGCCGGTTACTTCGACGATGTCACCACCGTAATCCAGGGTGGCGAGTCATCTGTGAAGGCTCTTGAGGGCTCAACTGAAGAGGAGCAATTCGACTAATTGTTGATTGCTTGAATAAAAAAGACCCGGCCAGTTCGGGTCTTTTTTTATTTTAAGAAGATTTAAGTGTCGACCTGCGTGTCGATTAAGATAGAATCAGTGTCACGGAGGAGAGCCCATGATAAAAGTGCTATTGGTAGATGATCACGCGTTAATGCGAGCGGGCATTGGCCGTATTCTCGCAGAACGTCCTGACATAGAGATTGTGGCTGAGGCAGACTCAGGCGAGGATGCCATTCAGATGGCGCGCGAACATAAGCCTGATGTGGTGCTTATGGATATCCAGATGCCAGGTATCGGCGGTATGGAAGCCACGCGCCGAATGCTTGCCTATAACGACAAAATGAAGATCGTGGCGCTTTCCATGTACGGGGATGATCCTTACCCAGGGCGTATGCTGTCCGTGGGTGCGGCGGGATACCTGACAAAGGATTGCGCAGCCGACGAAATAGTCAACGCCATACGCAAGGTGCATTCGGGGGGTAACTATGTGACCCCATCGGTGGCTGGAAAGCTGGCAGTCGCACTGGCAACAGGCAAGACTGGCACACCGTTCACTAACCTTTCACAGCGTGAGATGCAGGTCATGTTGATGGTGACCAATGGCAGCAGTATTCAGGAAATCTCCGATACGCTTAATCTGAGTCCCAAAACCGTCAGCACCTATCGCTACAGGCTCTTTGAAAAGCTTGATGTCAGTAATGACGTGGAACTGACGCGCATGGCCATGCGCCACGGCTTACTGGATGGCGGCGAAAGCGCGGAAGCCTAGCCATATAACTGGTTGATTCATGACCGAATTTGACCCCGCCTGCAGGCGGTGCCCGCGCTTGGCGGAGTTTCTTGATGATGTCCGCAAAAAACACCCCACTTATCACGCAGCCCCCGTGGCACCCTTTGGGGACAGTACGCCGCAGTTACTGATCGTAGGGCTCGCACCCGGTATGCACGGCGCGAATCGCAGCGGTCGGCCGTTTACAGGCGACTATGCGGGCATTCTGCTGTATGAAACACTTCACAAATTTAATTTCGCCAGCAAGCCCGAGTCCATTCGAGCTGACGATGGCCTGCAACTCCAGGGCTGCCGGATTACCAATGCGGTAAAGTGCCTGCCTCCAGAAAACAAGCCAACCACCAGTGAAATTATCACCTGTAATGGCTTCTTGCAGACAGAGTTAAAAGCCATGCAGCCCAACACCGTAGTGCTGGCCCTGGGGGGTATCGCGCATAAAGCAGTGCTAAGAGCCGTTGGCGAGAAGCAGTCTGCCTATGCTTTTGGGCATGCCACGGAATACAAGCTAGAGGCCGGCTTTACGCTGCTTTCGTCCTATCATTGCAGTCGTTACAACACCCAGACACGACGCTTGACGACCGCCATGTTCGAGGCGATTTTTGAGCGCGCCAGAATTCTGCTTGCTCAGCAGTAATGACAACATCAACTGCGCCCGAGTTTGATGGCCTGGCCTACGCCAGGCGATTGACCGAGCGTCCCGGCGTCTATCGTATGCTGGATGCTAAAGGTGAACTCATTTATGTCGGTAAAGCGCGCAATTTGCGCAAGCGGGTAAGCAGCTACTTCAACAGGCCAGCAGATACGACCAAGACGATGGCCATGGTGGCGCGTATTTGCGCAATCGAGGTGACCGTTACACGCACCGAGGATGAAGCACTGGTTCTTGAGAGCACCCTGATCAAGAAACACCGACCGCGCTATAACGTGTCGCTGCGAGATGACAAGAGTTTCCCCTATATACACCTTTCTGCCCACGCGTTTCCGCAGATCAGCTTCAGGCGCGGCCGCAGCCTGCCGGGAAAGTACTATGGGCCTTACCCTTCGGCGGCAGCGGTACGCGATACGCTGTCATCTGTTCACCGTATTTTTCGCCTAAGGCAGTGTGACGATCCGTATTTCAGTAATCGTAGCCGGCCCTGCTTGCAATACCAGATCAAGCGTTGCTCGGCGCCCTGCGTGGGCTACATAGACCCGCTGGACTATGCACGCGATGTGGCCGATGCGACTGATTTGCTTGATGGACGTAGTGACAAGCTGGTCAAGGCACTGATTGCCCGCATGGATGCTGCTTCCGCCTCCCTGGAATTTGAACGGGCCGCCATTCTGCGTGAACAAGTGGCTGCCATACGCCGTCTGATGGCGAAACACCATGTGAGTGGCGGTGCACGTGATGCGGATGTGATCTGTGCGGATATGCGTGGTAGTGAAGCGGCAGTTGTTGTGCTGTCAATTCGTGGTGGCATGATCCAGGGCCACCGGACCTTTTTTCCAACCGCACCCTCGGGCACAGAGGAAGCTGAGCTACTGACTGCTTTTATTGCGCAGTACTATCTTGATCGCGCTGCGCCGCGCGAGATACTGCTACCGGTCGCTCTTGTTGATCGGGCGCTGCTGGAAAGCAGCCTCAGTGATT